>NZ_JBEXSJ010000026.1:0-116173 GCF_040613535.1 Kribbella sp. NPDC006257 | reverse complement strand
TATCTGAACTTGGCTCTGCTGAACGCCATCGCGAGGGCGTCTTGGGGAAGGGGTCCGTAGCCTTGGAGTTCCCCGCCGGTGCAGATCGCCCCGGTGGCAAGCGCTTCGGCTTCGGCGTAGGTGCAGTGGATGACGACCTGGATCGCCACCGCCGGGTTCAACCCCGACTCCGGCGGTACCGAAACCCCACCCATACCGACATCCGTGAACCGATCCGCGGCGTCCCCGCTCGAGACATTTTCGGCGGTCGTATTCGCCATGCTCGAACTCGTCGTGGCAGCCGCGACCGGCGCTTCTGCGGCTAGCGCGTCCTCTCGATCAGACCTTGCCCAGGCGTCCGTGCTGGTCCCGCCGTAGGCGGTGGCGCATGTCTCGCCGTCGGCAGTGCTGCTGATCGCGCTGTCGATGTTGGTGCTTGTGTCGCCCGTGGCGGGTCTGCGCTCGTCGCTCGAGGCGTTCTCGGCCTCCGCGGTCGCGTCGGAACGCGGGGCGCCCGGGCTCGCGACACAGGCGACATCGGTGGTCTCGCCTGCGGCGGGCACGAGCTCGTCGCCCGAGGTGCTCTCGGTCGGCTCCGCATCCGAAGGCGCGGTGTACCACTCGGGCTCAGCGCCGGCGGCAGACTCGGCGTCAGCGTCGCTCGTGTGGGCGTCCGCAGTGGGGCCGGCGTTGCAGGCAGGCTCGTGATGGACGTTGCTCGTGTGAGTGTCCGCGGTAGGGCTGGCGTTGCGGGCAGGCTCGGGGTGAGTGTTGCTCGGGTGTCTATTTGGGGTGGCGCTGCTGGCAGGTTCGCCGTTTCCGGTGGTGGTGTGGGGATTGGTGGTGGTTTGGTCGTTGCCGAGGAGGCGGTTGACGGCCAGGTCGGTGCGGAGTTGGTTGAGGTTGCGGGGGTCGCCGTCGCGTCGGAGTTGTCTGGCGCGCAGGGTGAGAGCGGCCATGATCGCGGTGATGTCGATCGCGGAGGTGGAGACGACGAGGTCGGAGGTGCCGCCGTTGTGGGTGACGGTGTAGGTGGTGCGTTCGTCTTGGCGTTGGGCGTGTAGCAGCGATTCGTACTCGGCGAGGACTTTCTGGGTTTCTCGTTGCGCGGTCTTCTTGATCCGCCGCCATCCGTAGCGGCGTCCCCAGGCCAGCACGATCGCCTCGACCGCGGCGCGCAGGTCGTCGTCGACGATCAGCGCGAGTTCACGGGCGATGTGCTGGGCGGCGGCGACCGGGATCCCACCGACCCCCAGCAACCGCAGCGTGGTGGGGAACCGGTCGACCAGGACCGCGGCCCGGTTCAGCCACAACGCAGCGGTTTTGCGGTGCGCGCTCAGGGTCAGGCCGAGCTCGTCGGTCACCGAACGCAGCACGTCACCTGACCAGCGCCGCTCGGTCGGACCGGCAGGGCGGTCTCCTGGTCGTGGTGATTCGTGGCCGAGATCGGCAGAGGTGCCGGACAGGGCGTAGTGGAAGGCGACCATCGTCTCGGCTTTCCGGGCGGCCAGTGCGGACTCCAGTTGCTGGATCGTCGACAGGTGTTCCAGCAGACCGTCGGCGTCGAGCAGCGCGATGTCCACGCTGGCTACCGAAGCCATCGTGGCCACCATCTCCGCAGGGCTCTCGAACATACGCTCGATTATAGACCCAGCAACGACTCGGGAACCAATCGCGAGCGAGGCCTGTGGACAACCCACAAACCCAACCCTGCAAGGAAACGCGGATGCCCCGAAGCCCTGACACGAGGACCCGGTAAGCAGTTTGGCGGCAACTTGCGACGAGACCATCAGAGATGGCTGAACCGAACTGCACAGATCGCTGGCGGCAGCGACGCTGCCTGGCTGCCTGGCCGATCTGAGCTGGAGCACCCAACACCCCTCAGGTGGCGGGACCCGACGAGACTGCAAGGTACCGACGCTCCGCTGGAGTGCGCGCTGAACGCAGGGAAGTCGAAGACGGTCGCCCATCTAGTCGCGGTCTTCGCCGGACGGATCTGAGGCAGGGGCGCGGCTCGGTCGGGGTGTCCGCTCGTGTGAGTGGTCGGCGCCGCGTTGATCGCGGGGCGACGCCGGCACTTGCGCGCCGAGGGTGGAGCCGTCCAACCGGATGAGGAGATCCGGCGACGGCGGGCGCCTTCATTTCAGCGGGAGACGTAGGACCCCCGGGTTCTAGGTCGGGAGCCGGAGGGCGAGTGACCGAGGAGCGAGCCGCCGAGGCTCGTGGGTGCTTGGCTAGGCGAGAAGGAGGACTGCGTTCCGAGCGATCGCCCGGCGCGGTTCGCTTACGGCAACATGTGATCGCGCGATCCGGGTGCGATCACCAGCGGGCGACGTAGGAGCCCGCGTCCTGGGGTGGGTGGGAGAACCGGAGGGTGAGCGACGCAGGAGCGAGCTGCGGAGGCTCGTGGGTGCTCTTCTGGTTGCGGATGAGATCCTGAGCGCGGAACGACATCTAGGAAGGGTGCGGATGGTCAAGGTTGGGGTGTTGGGGGCCAAGGGGACGATGGGGTCTCAGGTTTGCCGGACGGTTGAGGCGACCGAGGGGCTCGAGTTGGTGGCTGCGCTTGACCAAGGGGACGACCTGGAGCAGCTGACGGGTGCTCAGGTGGTGGTCGACTTCACCCGGCCTGAGGTCGTGATGGACAACCTGAAGTGGTGCATCGAGCACGGGATCCACGCGGTCGTCGGTACGACGGGGTTCGATGCCGAGCGCCTCGAGATTCTCCGGAAGCAGCTGGCAGACCGTAGTACCGGCGTACTGGTTGCTGCCAACTTCTCCATCGGTGCGGTGTTGATGATGCAGTTCGCCGCGAAGGCCGCGAAGTACTACGAGTCGGTCGAGATCATCGAGCTGCACCACCCGAACAAGGTCGACGCACCATCCGGTACTGCGCGGCGCACGGCGGAGCTGATCGCGGCTGCCCGGCAGGAAGCCAAAGCGGTGCCGATCCCTGACGCCACCACGACCGCGCTCGACGGCGCGCGAGGTGCTGACGTCGACGGGATCCGGGTGCACGGGATCCGTCTCCGCGGGCTGATCGCGCACCAGGAGGTGCTGTTCGGTGACGTCGGTGAGACGCTGACGATCCGGCACGACTCGATGGACCGCGAGTCGTTCATGGCCGGCGTCGTGATCGGGATCCGGCGGGTCGTCGACACCCCGGGCCTGACCGTCGGCCTCGAGCACTTCCTCGACCTGGACTGATGAGACCGGCACTCGCCCGACCTGGAGTGGCATGACGGCCAAGCGTTCCGTCGTGGTGATCGCGGTGGTCTTCATCGCGTACGCCGTGCTGCTCGGCTGGCGCGGCGTCTTGCTGATCGGCACCGGCGACCCGGTCGCGATCGTGCTCGGGGTCGCCGTGCTGGTGATCCCGCTCGTCGGGTTGTACCTGGTCTGGCGGGAGATCCAGTTCGGTCGCCGGGCCGAGGCGCTCGCGCACGAACTGGCCGAAGCCGGCGGCCTGCCCGTCGATGATCTCCCGCGAAGGCCGTCGGGGCGGATCGACCGGGCTGCGGCCGACGCGGCGTTCACGCAGTTCAAGGAAGAGGCCGAGGCGGCGCCGGAGGATTGGCGGGTCTGGTTCCGGCTCTCCACGGCGTACGACGCGGCCGGCGACCGCAAGCGCGCCCGCTCCTCGATGCGCACCGCCATCGCCCAGCACGACCAGGCACCGCACGATCCGGCCTGATCTTGCCCGGAATCGGGGAGTTTCCTGTGAGTTGCCGAGGAACGAGCCGTTCCGCCTGACAATCCGGGCGGGTACGGGATACCTTCTCAGTGACGCGGCGACCGCCGTGTCGACAGGTCGGAGACTGGGTGGAGCCGTCCTTTGCCATCAGACGGGTCTCGCCGCGGCTCGGACGACGTGCAGGGCACTGGCTTCGGTGACTTGCTCCGACGGCACCGGCGCGACGCCGGACTGTCCCAGGAGAAGCTGGCCGAACTGGCCGGCCTGAGCGTCGACGCGATCGCGGCGTTGGAGCGGGGACGCCGTCGTGCGCCCAGACCGCACACGTTGCGGTTGCTGGCGGACGCACTGCGGCTCGGTGCGCCCGATCGCGCCCAGCTGACGGCTGCCGCCCGGCGCGATGCCGACACCACTCGTTCGGTCATGCGGGTGCCGCCGGTCGCGGCCAACGAGCTGATCGGCCGGGCCACCGAGGTCGAGGAAACCGCCCGGCTGATCGGCGAGCGAGTCACCCGGCTGCTCACCTTGAGCGGCCCCGGGGGAGTCGGCAAGACCCAACTCGGCCTCGCCGTGGCAACGCTGGTAGGCCATCGGTTCGACGACGGCGTCTGCTGGGTGCCGTTGGCGCCGGTCTCGGATCCGGCTGCCGTGACACCGGCGATCGCCGCTGCGACCGGGTTGCATCCGCTGGACAGCGGGCGGCTGATCGAGGAGATCGCCGAGCAGATCGGCCGCCGAAGTCTGCTGCTGGTGCTGGACAACTGCGAGCACGTTCTCGCCGACGCGGCCGCTGCCGTCTCAGTGCTGCTGGAGTGCTGCCCGAATCTCACCGTGCTGGCGACGAGTCGCGAGCTGATGCGGGTGCCGGGCGAGAGCGTGTACGTCGTACCGCCGCTTGCGCTGCCCGAGAGTGACGAGCAGCTGGACACTTCGCCGGCCGTGCGGTTGTTCGTCGATCGCGCGACGGCGAGGGGGCATCAACCGAGCGGGCAGATCGACCAGGTCGCGCGCGTGGTGAGCCGCCTGGAAGGGATGCCGCTCGCCATCGAGCTGGCCGCGGCGCGGACGAACGTGCTCACCGTAGAGGAACTGGCAGCCGAGCTGGAGTCCTCATTCGCGATCCTGGCGGGTGGATCCAGTACGGCGGGTCCTCGGCAGGAATCGTTGTCCGGCGCGATCGGCTGGAGCCACGCGCTGTTGACGACCGCTGAGCGTGAGTTGTTCGCGAAACTCTCGGTCTTCGTGGGCGGCTGGTCGCTGAACGCCGCCGCCGCCGTGCTTTCCGGGCAGGTGGTGCCCGGGCCGCTGGAGCGCGCCGGGGCGCTGGACCTGACCAGTCGGCTGGTCGACAAGTCCTTGATCCGGGTTTCGCGCGATCGCGGCATCGGGCGGTACGACATGCTCGCGGTGATCCGCGAGTTCGCCGCCGGCCAGCTGGCCTCGGCCGGGCTGGAGGAGGAGACCGCGCGGAACCACGCGGGGTTCTACATCGCACTGGCCGAAGAGGCCGAAGCCCATCTGCGCGGGGCGAATCAGGGCGACTGGCTCGATCGGCTCGACGGCGAACTGGACAACCTTCGCGCGGCGATGGCCTGGGCACTGCGAACCGGCGCGGTGACCGAAGCGGTTCGACTGGCCGGTGGGTTGTGGTTGTTCTGCTATCTCCGCGGCCACTACGCCGAAGGCAGCGACTGGCTCGAACGCGCGTTGAAGCTGGCCGACAAGGGTGACACCGAGCTCGCGCCGTACAAGGCCAAAGCTTGTCTCGGGGCAGGGATGCTGGCGTTCCTGCAATGCGAGTACGACGTGGCGACGACGCGCTTGGAGTCGGCGCTCGCGCAGTACAAGGAGCTCGGCGACACTGCCGGTACTGCGCTGGTCATGCAGCGGCTCGGCGGAGTGGCGCGCGAGCGCGGCGACTATGTGACCGCGGAGAACCTGCACTGCCAGAGCTACGACCTCTTCGAGAGCCTCGGTGACCGCTCGGGGATGTCGTGGGCGCACAACCAGCTCGGCTTCGTCGCCTGGCTGCGTGGCGACCTGGAGATCGCGGCGCGGCGGTGCAAGCGGGCCCGGGACAGCTTCCGGGTGCTCGGCGACGGCGAAGGCCTGGCCTGGTCGTTGATCAGCCTCGGCACGATCGCGCAGTACGCCGGGGAGCTGGCTGAGGCCGAGGAGTTGCTGCAGGAGAGCCTGGCGTTGTCGCAGCGGCTCGGGTATCGCGAAGGCGTGGCCTGGTCGCTGAACCAGCTCGGCATCGTCGAACGGCGACGCGGACTGACCGAACGAGCGGTGCACCTGCTCGACGAGAGCCTTGCCGAACACCGGGACCTGGGCGATCGCTGGCGCTCGGCGAGTGTGCTCGAGGAGCTGGCGACCGTGGCCCAGCAGCGGAACCGGACGGAGTACGCGGCCTTCCTGCTCGGCGCGGCCGACGGCGTCCGTGAAGTCATCGGCGCCCCGGTCCCGGAGATCGAGAAGGCCGATCTCCAGCGGACCAAACAGGCCATCGAAGCGAGTCTGGACCGGCGCGCCTTCCGCGCGGCTTGGTCCGCCGGCCGCCATGCACCGCTGGCGGCCGTCGCCGACGGCTATCCAGGCCCAACCTCGGAAGTCGACCGCTCCTTCCGGCTCTAGGTCATCAGCCGATGCGTACCCATCGACCCGATGACCAGCCTGGGCACAGAAAAAGCCTCGCGAGGCACCACGACCTGGGGGATCGAAGGTACCCCGCGAGGGATCTGCGGCCGGGAGCGGTCATCGCGCCGTTACCTGGCCCGGCCGGCTGTGGCCTCTGTCTGACCCCCCAGGCAGTCCCCCCACCTCACAGCCGGCCGAAGCCACGTCGGCGATGATCCCCGCTGCATCGAGCCCTCCCGGTCGACGCTGACGGTTCTCCCGCGCTGACTCAAGATTGTCGTGGTCACGCTCTGTCGCACAGGGACGGAACCCTGACATCGCCCTGACAAACATGTCCTGACAACGAACGCCTCGCCACGATCTTGCCGATCGTGACGAGGCGTTTTCTCTCCGTGCTGGAAAACCGGCTGGAATGACGAAATGATCAACACCGGAAAGTAGCACTGAGCGACCGCAGAAATAGCTCAGGAGTGCAGATATCCGGAAACCGCCTTCGTGAATCCGGCGATCCGGACCAGCGGTGCCTCGTCGCCCTCGGCGCCGGGGTCGGCCGCCGAGGGTGCCGGGATGCCCTCGCCCGCGCAGGACAGGTCCTTCGCCGGTGCCCGGCCGGTGGTGAGAAAGGTGTTCACGATCTTGTCGGCGCACTTGTTCACGCCGCCGTAGATGCCGTGGTCGCCCTCGTTGGTGATCGTGAGCAGCCGCGAACCGGCGTACCGGCTGTGGGCGGAGGTGGCGAGTGCTGCATTCGTTGCCGGGTCGTGCACCGACTGGACCATCAACGTCGTCGGTAAGCCTTTGCCTGTAGGGATCCGCAGCCGCAGGTTCGGCCGGTTCCAGTACGCGCACGGGTTCTCGCTCATCGACCAGCCGAGCAGTGGGTACTTCGGGCCGAGTCGCGCGGCGAGCACTTCGCCGTACTCGCGACCCTGCGGCCATTCGGTGTCGTTGCAGGTGACGGCCGTGAAGGTCGCGTTCTCGGCGTCGTCCGCGAAGGGCTGCCCGAACGGAGTGATGCCGACCGTACGCCGGGACGCCCGCCGGACCAGGTCCTGCTGGCGCGCCATCGGAAGCTGGTCGACCTTGTGCTGGGCCGCCCGGGCGCCGCCTTTGCGCTGCGCGTCGGAAAGGTCGCGCAGGAATGCCAGATCGAGCGCGAGGGAATGGAAATCCGCCTTTGTATACAAATCCCCGGTGACGATATTGTCGAGCGTGTTCTGGTCGTAGCTGATTTGCACCGAGCCGTCCAGGAAGTCCTCGGTCGCCGGCTGCTTCGCCAGTGCCGCCCGGAGCCGCTCGTAGGTCCTGATCACCAAGCGTGGCGATCCGCCGAGTTTGAGCTTGGCGTCGTACTTCGCGGCCCAGGGTGCGAAGTCCTCGCGGAACCGGCGCTCGAAGGCCTGCGGCTGGGCGATGAAGGTGTTCAGCCAGGGCGCGGTGAAGTCGGTGTTCGAGTCGAGCACGAAGCGGCCGACGTGGGTGGGGAAGTAGGTCTGGTAGTAGGCGCCCATCCAGGTGCCGGCGGAGTAGCCGACGAAGTCGATCTTGTCGTAGCCGAGCAGCTGCCGGACGAGGTCCATGTCCTGCACGGTCTGGACGGTGTTGACGAACGGGAGCAGCCCGCGCGACTGCGCCTCGCAGTACGGGCGGGTGAGGTTCGAGGCCTCGGCGATGAGGTCGAGATTCCAGGGGTGGCGGTCGCGGGCGTCCATCGTGAAGGCGGGTGCGCCTTGGCAGGTGACGTTGGTGCTGTCGCCGGTGCCGCGCGGGTCGAAGCCGACGGCGAGGTGGTCCTTGGCGAGTGCCGGGAGGCTGGCCAGGTACGGCGCCATGCCGAGCCCCGCACCGCCAGGGCCGCCGGGGTTGCCGAACACCACCCGGCTCGGCTTCTTGGCCGACCCGGACTTGCTGATCGCGAGCTGGATGTCGATGCCGCGCGCCTGATCCGACCAGTCGCGCGGGACGACGATCCTGGCGCAGGACGTCTTGAGTTCCGGATCACCGCAGACCTGCCAGTTGATCTTCTGGTCCAGATACTTCCTGGCGACGCGGTTGGGTCCGTCCTGTACGGCGTTCGTCTGCTGCAACGACGCCGTCGCAGTGGACCCCGGCACCACCAGCACCGCAGTCGCGCAGAGAGCAGAGATACCGAGGCCGGCGGCCAGGGTACGCAACGTCATACATCCTCCAGTGATGGCCAATCGTGCTCGAACCATCACAACCTGTCACGTCATCCTCTCGCGAGCGACCACCACCCCCGGCCCGTCGAAAGAACGCCCAACTGCTATAGACCGCCGGCCGGTTACGTTGACGGCAACATCGGCACTGGAAGGAAATGGCTGTTGAAGGTTGAGTTGGGTGCGGGCGGGTTTCGGTACGACGAGTTCGGGGCGGAGGATGCGCCGGCGATGGTGTTGGTGCACGGATCGGGTACCGATGCCTCGGCGTGGGCGGCAGTTGTTCCGGAGTTGAGTGAGACGTGGCGGGTGATCGCGCTGGATCAGCGGGGGCATGGCGGGAGCGTGCGGGCGGGGGAGTACTCGTTCGAGTTGATGCGGGACGATCTGCTCGAGTTTGTGGACGAGCTCGGGCTGGACGAGTTTTTGCTCTGCGGGCATTCAATGGGCGGCACGGTGGCGGCGATCTTTGCCGAGCAGTACTCCGAACGGCTGACCGGGTTGATCCTCGTCGACAGTCCGCCGCCGGACGGGCAGGGGGACTGGACGGTGCCGCCGGAGCCAGAGGAGGATCCCGGGTTCGACTGGCAGGTGATCGTCTCGATCTTCGGGCAGCTGGCTGATCCCGATCCGGCCTGGTGGGCGGACCTTTGGAAGATCACGGCGAAGACTCTCGTCGTCGGTGGCGGCTCGACGAGTGGGGTGCCGCAGGAGCTGTTGGTGAAGGTTGCCGAGTTGATCCCCGACGCCGAGCTGGTGACGATCGAGGGGGCCGGGCACGCGGTCCAGCGCACCCGGCCGGCCGAGTTGCTGGCGGCGATCCAGGCTCGCTTCGGCAGCTAGTGCCTCGTCGTACGAGAGGTCAGATCGGGATTCCGGTGTGGGTCTTGATGTGGTCGGGGAGCGCGTCGTGGGTGTCGCCGGTGGTCGGCGTACCGGCGGGGTCGATCACAACGATGTCGGCTCCGGCGTCGGAGAACGGGCGGTGGTAGATGCCGCGGGGTACGACGAAAACGGTGCCCGGGGTGAGGGAGACGACGCGTTCGGAAGGGTCGCGGAGGGCGATGCTCAGCTCGCCCTCGAGGACGAGGAAGAACTCGTCCGTGGTGTCGTGGACATGCCAGATGTAGGACCCGGCGACATGCGTCACGCGCACGTCGTAGTCGTTGATCCGCGCGGCGATCCGCGGGCTCCACAGTTCGTCGAAGGTCTTCAGGACGGCCCGTAGGTCGATCGGTTCGTTGGTCACCGCACCATCCTGGCCGCGTGCGTCCACCGTCCGTGAGTGCTAGGAATAGCACATGCCGAAAGAATCCTCGCACCGCGTCGTGGTGATCGTCGACCAGGGCTCGAACCCGTTCGAGCTCGGCGTCGCGACCGAGCTGTTCGGCCTCCGCCGCCCCGAACTCGGCCGCCGCTGGTACGACTTCACCCTCTGTACGCCGGGTGGCCCGGCCCAGATGCACTCGGGTTTCTTCGCCCTGACCGCCCCGGCCGGTCTTGAAGCCGTCGAGACCGCCGACACCGTGATCGTGCCCAACCGCCCGGACCCCGAGGTCTCCCCGTCCGAGGAGGTCCAGCAGGCCGTACGCCGGGCTGCCGCGCGCGGGGCCCGGATGGTCAGTTTCTGCACCGGCGCCTTCACTCTCGCGGCGGCCGGTGTCCTCGACGGCCGCCGAGCGACCACGCATTGGCGCTGGGCCGAGTTGTTCGAGCGCATGTACCCAGCCGTGAAGCTGGGACCCGAAGTCCTGTTCGTTGACGACGGCAACGTTCTGACAGCAGCCGGCAGTGCCGCGGCGCTCGATCTCGGGCTGCACATCATCCGGCAGGATCACGGCGCCGAGATCGCCAACCTGGTCAGCCGCCGGCTCGTCTACACCGCCCACCGCGAAGGTGGCCAGCGTCAGTTCATCGACCGCCCGGTGCCGGCGATCGCCGACACCTCACTCGCACCTCTCCTCGCATGGATCCGCGACGAGTTGGCCAGCCCACTCACCATCGCCGACATCGCGGGCCATGCGGCGATGAGTCAGGCGACGTTGCACCGCCGCTTCCAAGCAGAACTCGGTACGACGCCGCTCGCGTGGCTGACCAGCGAAAGAGTCGCGCTCGCGTGCCGTCTCCTGGAAGCAGGCGAGATCCGCCTCGACGCGGTCGCCCGCCAATGCGGTCTCGGAACGGCGACCAACCTCCGCCTCCAGCTCAGACGACGTACCGGCCTGCCGCCGAGTGAATACCGGAAGCGATTTGCTCAGGCCTGAGTGAGATCCAGCTCGGTGCGCTCGGACGGATCGGTGTGCAGCCGGAGCTGCTTGACCCGGACCGAGCCGTCGCCGTGCAGATCGAGTTCGCGATGCGCGCCATCAGGCGCCCACCCGGACTCGGTGTAGAAGGCGCGTAGAACGTCGTCGGTCGCGTTGACCCAAACAGTCACCCGGCTGAACCCATCGGCCCGCACGGTGTCGACCACTGCGTTCAACAGTCGCGACCCATGCCCGGCACGAGTCGCCTCAGGATCCACAGCCAGTTCAGCGATCAGAGCATCGTGCCGCGGATCCGCATCAGGGTCATCAGACGCAGTGATCGCAGCGAACCCAACCAGCGTCCGACCAGCCAGCGCGACCATCACCCGGTTCCGCGCCTCGCCCGGCATCAACAGAGCGGCCCGCCACTGGGCAGAGAACTGCATCGGGTCGAGATCCGCGAGCACCTGGGCCGGCAGCAATCCTTCATAAGCGCGACGCCAAGCGGCCACCTGGATCTGCCCGATCGCATCGGCCTCGGCCGGCAACGCCAGGCGCACACTCGACTCGGCAATCGGGTCCTCGGCAGCACCGATCGATGTCAGGTGCTCTGGTTCCGGTACGCCGAAGTCGTCACTCATGCCGCCCATCCTGTCAAATGCCTCTCGGCAGGACACCCGTCGGGGAGGTGTCCTGCCGAGCGGCGGCTAGAGGGTCAGTAGGTCAGTCGCCGTAGCAGCGTCTCGGCGGGACCCCGGTAGTTGTGCTTCTTCATCTGATAGGCGGCGATCACCGAGACGGTCCAGACGACGATCGCGGCACCGGCTGCGGTGAAGGCGGTGTTGCCGAGCCGGTCGCCCAGGTTCAGCGTGAACGGTGCCAGCAGGAGCATCCAGGACACCGACTGGAACAGGTAGCCCGACATCGAGCGCTGTCCGAGTGCGGAGATTGCGACGACCGGAGTACTCAGCGGCCGGCGGCGAGCCAGCAGCTTGCCGACCAGGAGTGCCCACAGTGCGACGTACCCAGGTCCGCCGAACTGCCCACTGATGTTGTGCAGGAAAGTCATCGAGCTCAGGGCCGCGTCATCCACCTTCAACCAACCAGCGGCGACCAGAGCGAGCGGCAGGCCACCAAGGACGACGATGCTCATGCAGACGGCGGCGACACGGGTCAGCAGTGCCCGGTGTGCCTGCGGGTTCTCCAGCAGCTGCTTGCGAGCGGCCCACATGCCCAACCAGACGATGACAACGAAGCCGAGCACGTACGCCGTGTGCGCAGGCCACTCGTGCAGCCGGTCCACCATGCTGGCGAAGTAGCTGGTCGCACCGAGCGACGGGTTCGGGTCGTTCGTCATCCCGTGGGTAGGCCCGGATGAGCCGATGACGGCCAGTGCGGTCATGGCGGCGACCACGATCGTGTAGACGACTTGAGCGCCCCAGATGACTAGGACGATCCGGTGGAACTTGTCGCCGCGGTTGAGGAGCAGCAAGGTGCAGAGCACTCCGACGATGCCGTAGGCGCCGAGGAAGTCCCCGAAGTACAGGAGTGTCGCGTGGACCAGGCCGAAGGCAACCAGCCAGCTGTTCCGCTTCAGCAGGATCTTCCGTACGGCGCCCGGCGTCGCGCCCGAGTTCCGCTGGCGCCGAGCCAGCTGGACCAGGCCGTAGCCGAACATCACCGCGAAGACCGGGTAGGCCCGGGCGTCGACCAGGGTGATCTTGAGGAAGTTGAGGATCCGCTCCAGGCCGTGCGGGGTGCCGTTCAGGCCCGGGCTGCCGGCGAAGGCGAAGTTGGCGGCGTTGGCCAGGCCGATCATCAGCAGCATGCCGCCGCGGATCAGGTCCGGGGCCAGCGCCCGCTCGGCGCCCCGGACCGGACCGCGATGGTCGGCGGAGACGGCGGGTGAGGTCGCGAGATGCGTCACGGGAGTCCCTCTCTGAGAAAACTGTGGTGGGGTTGAGCTGTTACCTGAATCCTGCCGCCCCCCCGCCCCCCACCCCACTGCCCTACCCCCACTCCCCAGGTGGTCCTAGCACCACCCCTTTCCGATCATCGGTCCGTTGTTCCCCGGGGTGTCGGGGATGGTTGGTCCCTTGTTGCCTCGTGCTGCTGCGGAGGCAGCCGTGCGATGGCGACGAAATAACGGACCGATGAGGCCCGACACGCCGGGGAACAACGGACCGATGATTGGAAAGGGGGTGTGACACTTTTTGTTGGGTTTGGGGAGGGAGTGTCACAAGTGGGCTATGCTGACGGGCATGGACAGGTTTCAGGCGACGATCGACGCGGACGGCCGGATCGAGCCGCGCGACGCGATGCCCGAGGGGTACCGCAAGACCCTGATCCGGCAGATCGCGCAGCACGCGCACTCCGAGATCATCGGCATGCAGCCCGAGGGCAACTGGATCAGCCGCGCGCCGTCACTGCGCCGGAAGGCGATCCTGATGGCCAAGGTGCAGGACGAGGCCGGTCACGGGCTCTACCTGTACGCCGCGGCCGAGACACTCGGCGTCGACCGGGCCGACCTGCTCGACCTGCTGCACACCGGCAAGCAGAAGTACTCCAGCATCTTCAACTACCCGACGCTGACCTGGGCCGACATCGGCGCGATCGGCTGGCTGGTCGACGGCGCCGCGATCGTCAACCAGGTCCCGCTCTGCCGCTGTTCGTACGGGCCGTATGCGCGGGCCATGGTCCGCGTCTGCAAGGAGGAGTCGTTCCACCAGCGGCAGGGCTTCGAGATCCTGCACACGCTGTGCAACGGCACGCCCGAGCAGAAGGCGATGGCCCAGGACGCGCTGAATCGCTGGTGGTGGCCGAGCCTGATGATGTTCGGCCCGCCGGACGCGAGCTCCACGCACTCCGAGCAGTCGATGGCGTGGGGGATCAAGCGGCACAGCAACGACGAGCTCCGGCAGCGGTTCGTGGACATGACCGTCCCGCAGGCCGACGTGCTCGGGATCCGGGTGCCCGACGACGGGCTGACGTACGACGAGGCGACCGGGCACTATTCCTTCACCCAGCCGGACTTCGCGGAGCTCTATGAAGTTGTCAAGGGCAACGGTCCCTGCAACGAGCAGCGGCTGGCGCATCGGGTGAAGGCCCACGAGGACGGCGCCTGGGTCCGCGAGGCAGCAGCGGCGTACGCCCGGAAACAAGCACAGAAGCAGGCCGCCAAGAAGGTGAGCGCAGCATGATCGAGCCACTCTGGGAGGTCTTCGTCCGATCGCGTCGCGGTCTGTCGCACGTGCACGTCGGCAGCCTGCACGCGCCGGACGCGACGATGGCGCTGCGCAACGCCCGTGACGTCTACACCCGCCGTCAGGAAGGCGTGTCGATCTGGGTCGTGCCCGCGGCCGATATCACCGCCTCCAGCCCGGACGAGAAGGACGAGTTCTTCGACCCGGCCGGCGACAAGGTCTACCGGCACCCGACGTTCTACGACGTCCCCGAAGGTGTGGACCATCTGTGAGCGACCTCGCTGCCTATGCACTCCGGCTGGGTGACGACGCGCTGATCGCGGCGCAGCGCACCGCCGAGTGGATCGCGGCCGCCCCGCAGCTCGAGGAAGACGTTGCTCTCGGCAACATCGGCCTCGACCAGCTCGGCCAGGCCCGCTCACTGCTCCAGTACGCCGGGCAGCTGACCGGCGTGACCGAGGACGACCTGGCGTACTTCCGCGACGAGCGCGAGTTCACCAATGTGCAACTGGTGGAGCTCCCGAACGGCGACTTCGCGACCACGATCGCCCGCCTGCTGTTCTTCGCGACGTACCAGCACCTCCTGTACGACGAGCTGCGCGGTTGCGCCGACGAGACGCTGGCCGGTGTCGCGGGCAAGGCCGTGAAGGAGGTCGCCTACCACGTCGACCACGCGACCCAGTGGGTGTTGCGCCTCGGTGACGGTACCGACGAGAGCCATCGGCGGATGCAGGCCGGCCTCGACGCGATGTGGCCCTACACGGGCGAGCTGTTCGCCTCCGATGACCTGGTGCAGCGGCTCGAGGTCGCTGTCGATCCGGCAACCGTGGAAGAGGAATGGCTTCGCCGGGTCACCGCGGTGATCGAGGAATCGACGTGCACCGTGCCGACTTCGTCGTACCAGCATTCCGGTGGTCGGGAAGGCCGGCATTCGGAGCATCTCGGCTATCTGCTCGCGGAGCTGCAGCACATCGCCCGCTCGCATCCCGGAGCGAAATGGTGACCGAGCAGGCAATTTGGGACGCGGTCGGGGAGATCGCGGATCCGGAGGTGCCGGTGCTGACGATCGCCGACCTCGGCGTACTGCGCGGCGTCCGGCACGAGGGCGACGAAGTGGTCGTGACGATCACCCCGACGTACTCCGGCTGCCCGGCGATTGACCTGATCCGGCACGAGGTCGAGCTGACGCTGAGTTCTCTGCATCTCCGGGGGCGCGTCGAGACGGCGTTGTCGCCCGCGTGGACGACCGACTGGATGAGCGAAGAGGGCAAGGCGAAGCTGACGGAGTACGGCATCGCGCCGCCGACCGGGACCCGCGCCGTCGGGGGACCGGTGATGCTCAGCCTGACCATCCGCTGCCCGTTGTGCGGCTCGCCGGACACCACCGAGCTGAGCCACTTCGGATCCACGTCCTGCAAGTCGCTCTGGCGCTGCAACTCCTGCCGTGAGCCCTTCGATCACTTCAAGGCGATCTGACGATGACTACGTTGACGCGCCGCAGGGCGAGTTTCCATCCTTTGAAGGTCAAGGCGATCGATGCGATCACCGACGACTCGGTCGCGATCACCTTCGAGGTGCCGGCCGACCTCGCCGCGGAGTACGAGTTCACCGCCGGCCAGCATCTGACGGTACGCCGTACCGATGACGACGTTCGCCGGAGCTACTCGATCTGCTCGCCGGCCGGTTCCGGCGTACTGCGGATCGCGGTCAAGAAGATCCCGGGTGGCGAGTTCTCGTCGTACGCGGCGAGTGAACTCAAGCCCGGCGACACCATCGACGTGATGACGCCGCTCGGCCGGTTCGGAACGACGCTCGATCCGGCCAACGCCAAGCACTACGCGTTCGTCGCGGCCGGCAGCGGGATCACCCCGGTGCTCTCGCTGATCGCCACCGCGCTCGCGGTCGAGCCGGAGAGCCGGGTCACCCTGCTCTACGGGAATCGCACGGCCGGCTCGGTGATGTTCGCCGACGAGTTGGCCGACCTCAAGGATGTGTACGCCGAACGCCTGCACCTGGTGCACGTGCTGTCGCGGGAGTCGACCGAGGTCGAGCTCTTCAGCGGCCGGATCGACCGGGAGCGGCTCGGCCGGATGCTCGACGCGCTGCTGCCGGTGAAGTCGGTCGACGAGTGGTTCCTCTGCGGGCCGTATGCGATGGTCGTCGGCGCTCAGGACCTCCTGCTGGAGCAGGGCGTTCCGCGCGAGACGGTGCATGCCGAGCTCTTCCATATCGGTGACGAGGCGCCGGTCGCGCGGGTCGAGGAGACCGCGGTCGACGAGGATGCCGCCGAGGTGACGGTGATCCTGGACGGGCGACGCTCCACGTTCCCGCTGGGGGAGCACGCGAAGGCGGTGCTGGACGCGACACTCGCCGTACGGTCGGATGCTCCTTTTGCCTGTAAGGGCGGGGTTTGTGGCACCTGCCGGGCGAAGGTCGTCGAGGGGTCCGTGCGGATGGACACCAACTGGGCGCTCGAGCCGGACGAGATCCGGGCCGGCTACGTGCTGACCTGCCAGTCCCACCCGACCAGCGAGAAGGTCACCCTCGACTTCGACGCCTGATCGGGCAGGAAGCTGCCACCGTCCCACCGGATGACCGGATCGTGCGGCAGAATCCGAGAGCCGCACTCCGCTCACCTGGGGGTCAGATGTCTCGACGCTGGACGACGTTCGCAACTCTTGGCGCCTTGGTCGCCGGGCTGCTCAGCAGTGCACCGGCGGTAGCAGCCGGCACCAGTCAGGGACCACCGGTTCCCAAGCTGGCCTGGCATGCGTGTGAGAACGCCGAGGGCTACGAATGCGCCACCGCGAAGGTGCCGCTGGACTACGACGATCCGCACGGTCCGACCATCGACCTCGCGGTCTCGCGGATCCGCGCCACCGACCCCAAGCACCGGATCGGTTCGCTGTTCCTCAACCCGGGTGGCCCGGGCGGCTCGGGTGTGGAGTTCCTGCAGGGAGTCGGTGGCTACCTGTACTCCGATGAAGTGCGAGCCAAGTTCGACCTGATCAGCTTCGACCCGCGCGGTGTCGCCGGCAGCACACCGCTGACCTGCTTCAAGACCCAGGAGCAGGCCGACGCGGCGACCGCACCGTTCGGGTTCCCGGTCACGCCGGCCGAGGAGCGGGCGTGGATGGGCTACGACAAGCGCTACGCCAAGTCCTGCGCGCACTACGCCGGACCGATCATCGACCATATGTCCACCGCCGACGTCGCCCGCGACATGGACGCGCTCCGGCAGGCCGTAGGGGACAAGAAGCTCACGTACGCCGGCTACTCGTACGGCACCTACCTCGGGTCGGTCTACGCGAACATGTTCCCGGACAAGGTGCGCGCGATCATCATCGACGGCGTCATCGACCCGGTCTCGGACGCCACCGGGCGGGGCCTGGAATTCCTGACCAAGCCGGTCGACGCGCGACTGGAGAGCGAGCAGGGCGCCTACCAGGAGCTGCAGGAGTTCTTGCGGCTCTGCAAGGCCGGTGGCAAGAACTGCTCGTTCAGCGCTGGTAGCCCGAAGGCCCGGTTCGACGCGTTGGCGGCCCGGCTGCGCAAACACCCGCTCGAGCTGCCCGACGGCGATGGCGGCACCTACACGGTCACCTATGCCGACATGATCGGCACCACGCTTGGCTCTCTCTACAGCGCCGGTGGCTTCGAGGGGCTGGCCGACTATCTGCAGGGACTCGACACCGCGAAGGTCAGCGCGATTCGCGCCGCCAAGGCGAAGCTGTCCAGGCCGGCTCTCGCGCAGGCCAAGCCTGCCAGACTGACTGACGACCCGGCGTACACGCAAGGCGCCGAAGGGTTCTACGGCGTCTGGTGCACCGACTCGCTGATCCCGAGCTACGCCGACGCCTGGACCTTCGCGGCGCGTGCGGCCGATCGCAAGTGGCCGTACTTCGGCCGGGCCTGGAACTGGGAGTCCAGCGTCTGCGTGCGCTGGCCGGGGCACGACTCGGACCGCTACCTCGGTCCGTTCAACAAGAACACGTCCGCTCCCGTGCTGGTCATCGGTAACCGTTGGGACCCGGCCACCCGGTACGAGGACGCGGTCAGCACGTCGAAGCTGCTCGGGAACGCGCGACTGTTGAGCGTGAGCGGCTGGGGCCACACGTCGTTGTTCTCCTCGACCTGCGCCGACAACAAGGCGAGCGCCTATCTCCTCACCGGCGCGTTGCCGAAGGCGGGCACCGTCTGCAAGCCGGACGAGGTCCCGTTCGCTCAGCCCTCAACGTTGCGCTCGGCAAAGAACGTCCCACCCTTCCAGTGGTGGCCGCCTTCGCGCTGAGCTGTGTGGCGCACCCGGTGCGTGGCATCGGGTGCGCCTCCCCAGATCTGTCGGTGTGCGCTGAAAGAATCGGCGGCTCACGAGTGATGGGGGTGGGGCGCCGTGATGGGGCGTTCGCATGCGTTGTCGGGTTGGTGTGCGGGGCTCGCGGTGGCGCCCTTGGTCGGGCTGACCTCGGTCGCCGAGGTGGTTCCGTTCGCCGCCGCGACGGCCGGGTATGCGTTGCTGCCGGATCTTGATCACCCGGGCGCGAAGGCGTCCCGGCTGCTGGGCCCGATCACGCGGATCGTCTCGGGCGCCATCCGCACTTTCTCGGGTGTGCTCTACAACGTCACCAAAGGTCCGCGCGACGAGGAGGGCACCGGCAAACACCGGCACGCCACCCACACCGTTGCTGCCGCAGCGCTGCTCGGATTCCTCGCCGCCGCGGCGGGGGAGCGTGGTGGCAAGTGGGCCGTGCTGGCGATCGCGTTGGCCGGCCTGGTGCTGGCAGCCGACGTACTGGGTGACTGGATCGTCCTCGCCGCCCTCGGAGCCGCAGGCTGGTCCGTCGTCAACGCGGTCCTCCCGGACGCCGCCGCCGACGCATTACCCGGTACGACGTACGCGGAGGCGCTCCAAGCTGGTCTCGCTCAGATCGGCAGCTGGATCGGCGTCGCCGTGGCGCTCGGCATGTTCGTGCACTGTCTGGGCGACAGCCTCACCCGCTCCGGCTGCCCCTGGCTCTGGCCGTTCCCCATCCGCGGCGAAACCTGGTACGAGATCCGTCTCCCACGCCCCCTCCGCTTCCGCACCGGCAGCTGGGTCGAGAACCTCCTGATCGTCCCCGCCCTCGTCATCGGCGGAGTCCTGCTACTCCCCGGTGCCATCCAGCTCCTGCAGCACCTCTGGTCCACGACCTCCATCTGGATCGCCGGCGGACCGTAGTACAGGTCAGAGGTCCTGCGGACTCCCCAGCAGATAAGACGGATGCCCACCGGACTCCAACGCAGCCGCGAACCTCTGCTCGTTGCGGGTGCTCGGCCAGGGCAAATCCGCGCCAGGTGAATGCTTATGGTGATCGTGGCGTCACGGACAGTGTGAGCAGAAAGTTTTTCTGACTTTTTTGGTGGAAGCTGTAACGACTCCTGGGGCCGCAACGATAGGACGAGTGAGCCTGGTAGCTGCCCGGACCCCCGAGCGGACAGCTACCAGGCCTACTCATTTCCCGGAGCATGCGGAGCGGTAATCTGAGCCCCATGTCTTCCAGCGCATCCTCCGCCTCGACGGCGCCGCCTTTCGGCCGGCTGACCACGGCGATGATCACCCCGTTCACCCCTGACGGTTCGCTCGATCTGGATGCCGCGCAGAAGGTCGCCACCCAGCTGGTCGACCAGGGCAACGACGCCCTCATCATCAACGGGACCACCGGCGAGGCACCGACCACCACGGACGCCGAGAAGGTCGAGCTGGTCAAGGCGGTGCTTGCCGCGATCGGCGACCGCGCTCAGGTGATCGCCGGCGTCGGTTCGAACAACACCGCGCACAGCGTCGAGTCCGCCAAGGCTGCGGAGGCCGCCGGCGCACATGGGTTGCTCGTCGTCACGCCGTACTACAACAAGCCGCCGCAAGCAGGCATCAAGGTGCACTTCACCGCCGTCGCCGACGCGACCGGCCTGCCGGTGCTGGTGTACGACATTCCCGGCCGGGCCGGCGTACCGATTCACACCGAGACATTGCTGGCGCTCGCCGAGCACCCGCGGATCGTCGCGGTGAAGGACGCCAAGGGCGACGTCGCCGCGACCACCAAGGTGCTGGCCAACTCGGACCTCTTCTACTACTGCGGTGCCGACGAGCTGAACCTCGCCTGGCTCGCCATGGGCGCGGTCGGCATCGCGAGCGTGGTCGCCCACGTCGCGAGCGAGCAGTACCGCGAACTCATCGACTCGGTCGTGCGCGGCGACCTGGCTACCGCGCGAACCATCGACCGACGGCTGGTGCCCGCCGTCGAGGCGATCATGACCAGAACTCAGGGCGCCATCATGGTGAAGGCCGCGCTGCGGTTGGCCGGCGTCATCGAGCACGCGACAGTCCGGTCGCCGTTGGTCGAGGCGACGCCCGAGCAGCTCCACGGGCTCACCACCGACCTCAAGACGGCAGGACTGATTGCATGAGTCACCCCCATCCCGATCTCGACCTTCCCGGCCCGCTCGCGCCCGGCGCGCTCCGGGTGATCCCGCTCGGCGGCCTCGGCGAGGTCGGCCGGAACATGACGGTCTTCGAGTACGACGGCAAGCTGCTGATCGTCGACTGCGGCGTGCTCTTCCCGGACGAGAACCAGCCCGGTGTCGACCTGATCCTCCCGGATTTCCAGCCCATCCGGGAGCGTTTGGACGACATCGTGGCGGTGGTCCTGACGCACGGCCACGAAGACCACATCGGCGGCCTGCCGTACTTGTTGCGCGAGCGTGGCGACATCCCGGTGGTCGGCTCGCAGCTGACCCTGGCGCTGCTCGAGGGCAAGCTCAAGGAACACCGGCACCGCAACGTGCCGCAGCAGACGGTCACCGAGGGCGAGAAGGTGACCTTCGGCCCGTTCGAGTGCGAGTTCGTCGCGGTCAACCACTCGATCCCGGACGCCCTGGCAGTAGCCATCCGTACGCCGGCCGGCCTGGTCCTGCACACCGGTGACTTCAAGATGGACCAGCTCCCGCTGGACAACCGGATCACCGACCTGAACGCGTTCGCCCGGCTCGGCGACGAGGGTGTCGACCTGTTCTGCGTCGACTCCACCAACTCCGAGGTGCCCGGCTTCACCACCCACGAGCGCGACATCGCCCCGGTGCTGGACGGCGTCTTCAGCAAGGCGAAGAACCAGCGCATCATCGTCGCCTGCTTCGCCTCGCACGTGCACCGCGTCCAGCAGGTGATGGACGCCGCCGTGAAGCACCACCGCAAGGTCGCGTACGTCGGGCGCTCGATGGTCCGCAACATGGCCGTCGCTCGCGACCTCGGTTTCCTCACCGTCCCAGGCGACACCTTGATCGACATGCGTGAGCTGGAGAACTACCCGCCCGAGCAGGTGGTGCTGGTCTCCACCGGGTCGCAGGGCGAGCCGATGTCGGCGCTGTCGAGGATCGCGGCGAACGACCATCACGTCGTACAGATCCAGCCCGGCGACACCGTCGTACTGGCTTCTTCCTTGATTCCGGGCAACGAGAACTCGGTGTTCCGGGTGATCAACGGGCTGACCCGGCACGGCGCGAACGTGATCCACAAGGGCAACGCGCTCGTGCACGTGTCCGGGCACGCGTCGGCGGGGGAGTTGCTCTACTGCTACAACATCGTCAAGCCGCGCAACGTGATGCCGGTGCACGGCGAGATCCGGCACCTGCACGCGAACGCGGAGCTGGCCCGGCAGACCGGCGTACCGGCGGAGAACGTCGTCGTGGTCGAGGACGGGGTGGTGGTCGATCTGATCGACCGCAAGGCCGTCGTCGCAGGCAAGGTCGAGTGCGGCTACGTGTTCGTCGACGGCTCGACCGTGGGCGACATCACGGAGACTTCGCTGAAGGACCGGCGGATTCTCGGCGACGAGGGTTTCATCTCGGTGATCGCCGTGATGGACTCTGTCACCGGCAAACTGACGGCCGGACCGGAGATCCAGGCGCGCGGGTTCGCCGAGGACGACACTGTCTTCGACGACCTGAAGCCGAAGATCGAGGCCGAGATCGAGAAGGCGATCGGGAGCGGGGTGGACGACATGTACCAGTTGCAGCAGGTCATCCGCCGCGTGGTCGGTAAATGGGTCAGCGACACACATCGTCGCCGGCCGATGATCATCCCGGTCGTCGTGGAAAGCTAACTGAAAGGTGGGCCTGTGAGCATCACTGGTGTCAACGGAGCTGGTCAGCGCCGGCCCACCATGAAAGAGGTCGCGGCCCGGGCGGGCGTGGCGCTCAAGACCGTCTCCCGGGTGGTCAACGAGGAGCCGAACGTCAGCCCGGAGCTGACCGCCAAGGTCCAGGCCGCGATCAAGGAACTGAACTACACGCCGAACGAGAGCGCCCGGATGCTGCGGCGCGGCAAGACCGGCACGATCGCGGTGGTGATCCGCGACATCGGCGACCCGTTCTTCGCCTCGCTCGGCCGCGCGGTCGAACTGTGGGCCCGGGGCAGCGGCTCGGTCGTGATGATCGGCCTGACCGACGAGGACCCGGATCGGGAGCGGGAAGTCTGCCTGGAGTTCGTTGCCCGGCGCCCCGATGCGCTGATCATGGCGCCGATCGGCGAGACCCAGGAGTACCTGGCGCCGCACGTCGACGCCGGGATGGCGGTCGTCACGATCGACCGGCCGGCGCACGGGATCGAGGCCGACGCCGTGCTGGCCGACAACGCCGGCGGTATCGACCAGGCGATCGACCACCTGATCCGGCAGGGCCATCGCCGGATCGCCTACCTCGGTGACGACGAGCGGATCTTCACCGCCCGCGAACGCGTGGTCGCCTATCGGGCCGCGATGGCCCGGCACCGGATCGACGTGGACGAGGACCTGGTCCACCTGAGCGAGCCGACCACCGAGGGGATCGGGATCACCCTGTCCGCAGTACTGGACCGGCCCGAGCCCGCGACCGCGATCCTGTCGGCCAACAACATGACCACAGCCGAGGTACTCCGGGGGATGGCGGGCCGGCGTGACCGGGTCGCCCTGGTGTCCTTCGACGACCTCGCGCTCGGCGACCTGCTGAGCCCGGGACTGACCGCGGTGGCCCAGTCCGCCGACGTGATGGCCCGGACGGCGATCCAGCTGATGACCGAGCGGCTCCCCGAACCGCACCGCCCGGGGCGGACGGTCCGGGTGCCGGTCAAACTGACGATCCGTGGGTCGGGCGAGATTCCGCCGTCGAGCTGACGGTCAGCGCATCTGCGCGCTCAACGGGCACTGGAACGGGTCCCGGGCGCGCAGGCCGACGTTGTTCAGGTAGTCGATGACGATCTTGTAGGACTCGAACAGCCCGACCTCGGTGTATTTAACGCCGTGCAGTTCGCAGTACTCGCGGACGATCGGCCGGACCTGCTTCAGGGTCGGCCGCGGCATGCTCGGGAACAGGTGGTGCTCGATCTGGTAGTTCAGCCCGCCCATCGCGAAGTCGGTCAGCACACCACCGCGGATGTTGCGCGACATCAGTACCTGGCGGCGCAGGAAGTCCAGCTTCATCGTCTTCGGCACCAGCGGCATGCCCTTGTGGTTCGGGGCGAACGAGGCGCCGAGGATCACGCCGAAGACGGCCAGCTGGAGGCCGAGGAACGCGAGGGCCTTACCGGGCGGCAGCAGGATGAGGAGTGCGGCCACGTAGAGGCCCAGCCGGGACAGCACGATTGCTGCCTCGACCCGCTCGACTCTGGTCGCGTTACGGCGGAGGAGATGCTGGATGCTCGCCACGTGCAGGCTCAGGCCTTCGAGCGTCAGCAGCGGGAAGAAGAGCCAGCCCTGGCGATCGCCGAGCCACTTCACCAGACCCGTACGCCGGGCGACGTGGTCGGGGGTGAAGGCGACGACGCCGATCGCGATGTCGGGATCCTTGCCCAGCTGGTTCGGCGCGTTGTGGTGCTTGCTGTGCTTGTTGCGCCACCAGGTAATGCTCATCCCGGCCAGCCCACCGGCCAGCGCCCGCGCGGTCCAGTCGTTCCAGCTGGCCGAGTCGAAGATCTGCCGGTGCGCGCTGTCATGGCTGAGGAACGCGACCTGGACCAGGACCAGCGCGAGTGCACCGGCCATCAGGAGCTGGAACCAGGAGTCACCGAGCAGGATGAATCCGGTGACGATGCCGCCGAGCGCGGCGAGGACCAGTCCGATCCGCGTCCAGTAATAGCCGTGACGCCGCTTCAGCAGCCCGAGTTCGCGGACCGTGTTCAGCAGATCGCTGTAGAGGCTCGCGTGGCGCTGTTGCGCTCCTTGCGGGCGCGGGTCATCGGCAACGAGTTGTGTCAAAGGGGGAGCTCCGTCCGGGCAGTGCATCGTCGATGCGCTACCGGGGTCCGGGGCAGCGCCACGAGAAGTGTGGCTGTCACCCGCAACGGAACCATCTCCGCCGGTACTACACAAGCCATCGGGGGCTTAACTGGTCATTAAGGATGAGGTACGGAGTGTGCCGTCGAGCACACCGGCCGCCACCGAGGTGAGGCCGCAGCCGCTGCGCCGCGCGTACGAGCGCATCGCGGTGAAGGCTTCGGGCAGAGCGAGACCGGCTCGTTCGGCCAGCATTCCCTTGGCCTGTTCGATCAGGACCCGGCTGTCGAGTGCGTGCTGGAGCTGCTGGGTCAGCACTTGGTGGGACCGGACCTCGCGCTCGTGCAGGAGTCCGATCGTCGCCATGTCGGACAGCGCTTGCCCCAGCGCGGCGTCAGCGTCGGTCAGTCGTGCGGGGTGGGTGCGGAACAGATTCATGACACCGATCACCTGGCCTCTGAGGCGCAAGGGCAGGGCGTGGGTCGACGCGTAGCCGGCGGCTGCCGCGGCCGCGGCGAAGTCCGGCCAGCGGGAGAGATCGACGTTGACCACCGGCATACCGGTCCGGAAGCATTCCGGGCAAGGGCCCTGATCGTGCTGCAGTTCGAACAGCTCCAGGACCTCGGCCTGGTCCTCTGAGGAGGCCAGCACATGCAGTACGCCGTCGTCGTCGGTCAGCATCAGCCCGGCGGCGTCCACGTCGAGCAGTTCGACCGTCGCCTCGGCGAGTCCACTGAGGAAGTCGACCAGGTCGAACTCGGCCACCAGCGTGTCGGCCAGCTCGATGAAGATCTGGGTGAGGCGATGTTCGCGTGTCATGGGTCCTTCCCGCCCGCTCGTGCCTCAATCATCGAGCTCCACGCAAGGGCTCACCACCCCTGTTGAGTTGTCAGGTAGTTCGCTCTGCCGTCACCCGGCCGTCATCTCCGGCGAGCACCTTCGGCAGCATGAACCTGAGTCGCCGCCAGCTGCTGGCCGCCACCACCGCCGCGGGCGCATCGCTCGCTCTTCCAGCCGCGTCCGCCGCCGCCGCGCCCAACGTCGTACGCCGGACCCGGCCGGCCATCACGTCCGGGATCGCCAGCGGGGACGTCACCACGAACTCGGCCGTCGTCTGGTCCCGCACCGACCGCCGGTCGCGCCTGGTCGTCGAGCTGACCAGCCACGGCCGCTTCGACCGGGCCATCCGGCTGCGCGGACCGGTCACCTCCGCGGACGACGACTTCACCGCGCAATTGCCGTTGCGCGGGCTGCGGCCCGGACAGCGCTACGACTACCGGATCGGCTTCGAGGACTCCTCCGGCCGTATCGGCGAGACTGCCTGCGGCTCCTTCAGTACGCCGGGCCGCAACCGCCCGCTGAGCTTCGTCTTCACCGGCGACACGGCCGGCCAGGGCTACGGGATCAACCCGGAGATCGGCGGGATGATCGCGTACAAGGCGATGCACCAGACCCGGCCGGACTTCTTCCTGCACTCCGGCGACAACATCTACGCCGACGGCCCGATCCAGGCCACCGTGAATGTTGCCGACGGCACCGTGTGGAAGAACGTGGTGACCGAGGAGGTCTCCAAGGTCGCCGAGACGCTGGCGGAGTACCGCGGCCGCTACAAGTACAACCTGCTCGACCAGAACGTGCGCGACCTGTACGCCGACGTGCCGCTGATCAGCCAGTGGGACGACCACGAGACGCTGAACAACTGGTACCCCGGTGAGATCCTGACCGACGATCGGTACACCGAGAAGCGCGTGGACGTGCTCGCCTCGCGGGCCCGGAAGGCGTTCCTCGAGTACCTGCCGATGGTGCACACCGCCGGCCGGGACCGGATCTACCGCAAGGTGAGCTACGGACCGCTGCTGGACGTGTTCTGCCTGGACATGCGGACCTACCGTGGCGCCAACCCGGCTCCCGATGTCGCTGGGCCGGTCGCGATGCTCGGTAGCGAGCAGGCAGCCTGGCTGGTGCGCGAGGCCGCCGCGTCGAAGGCGACCTGGAAGGTGATCGCCAGCGACATGCCGCTCGGCGTGCTGGTCCCGGACGGTACGGAGATCGAGGCGGTCGCGAACGGACTGGCCGGTGCACCCGGTGGGCGCGAGCACGAGATGGCCTGGGTGCTCTCGCAGTTCAAGCGACGCAAGGTGCGCAACACGGTCTGGTTGACGGCGGACGTGCACTACTGCGCCGCGCATCACTACGACCCTTCGCGCGCGGCGTACACGGACTTCGACCAGTTCTGGGAGATCGTCGCGGGCCCGGTGAACGCAGGCACCTTCGGCCCGAACGCACTCGATTCCACCTTCGGCCCGAAGGTCGAGTTCCAGAAGGCGGCAGACTTCCCGAACCAGCCGCCGAGCGGCGGGAACCAGTTCTTCGGCCACGCCGCCATCGACCCGCACAGCGAGGTGCTCGCCGTCTCGTTGCGTGACCTCTACGGCACCGTCCTGTGGCGTAAGGATCTGCAGCCTGCAGGAAGGGGAAATCCTTCGAGCTGAACGGATGCGGCGTACTAGGTTGGCGGTATGACCGTCGAGTATCCCGAGAGCCGTCGCGACGAGAGCATCGTCGACACCCTGCACGGCCACCAGATCGCCGATCCCTACCGCTGGCTCGAAGATGCCGACGCCGCCGAGACCAAGGACTGGGTCGGCCGGCAGAACGCCTTCACCGAAAGCATGCTGACGCAGTACGCCGAACGGCCGTGGTTCGCGCGCACGATGACCGAGATCCTCGCGCGCCCACGGGCCGGCGTACCGGTGCACGAGTCGGGCTGGTTCTTCGTCGGCCGCAACGACGGGACGACCGCGCAGGACGTCGTGTACGTCGCGGACTCGCTCGCCGGGCTGCTCGAGGGCGGCCGGGTGCTGATCGACCCGAACACGCTGTCCGAGGCCGGCACCGATTCGCTCGGCAGCTTCACCGTCAGCCCGGACGGCCGGTACTTCGCGTACGGGATCAACGAGAGCGGCAGCGACTGGACCACCTTCCGGCTGCTAGAGATCGCCACTGGTGAGGCCGTCGACGACGTGGTGACCGAAGCGAAGTTCTCCGAGGCGGTCTGGTTGCCCGACTCCTCGGCGTACCTCTACTCGCACTATCCCGCGAGCGGGCGCACCGAAGGCACCGAGACCAAGGCGCTCGGCGGCGGCCAGCTCAAGCTGCACCGGATCGGTACGCCGCAGGCCGACGACGAGTTGATCCTCAGCTTCCCGGACGACCCGCGGATGAACATCGGACCGGTGGTCTCCGACGACGACCGGTACGTCGTCGCCCATCTCCGCAAGGGCACCGACCCCGCGACCCGGCTCTGGCTCTACCCGGTCACCGCCGACGGGCTCGGTGAGCCGATCAAGGTGATCGACGAGTTCGCCGACGAGATCGGCTTCGTCCGGATGGCGGGGGAGCGGCTGATCCTGCGCACCACCCGGGATGCGCCGCGTGGGCGGGTCGTGAGCAGTGATCTCTCGGGCAACTTCATTGACGTCATCCCGGAGGCGGAGGACGCGCTGCTCTCGGCGTACGGGACTGCCGCCGGGCTGGCGACGCTCTACCTGGTCGATGCGCAGCCCGAGCTCCGGTTGCACGACCTCGACGGCGGCAACACCCGGTCGATCCCGCTCGCGCGGGGTGGTCTGGTCGACCTGCACGCCTCAGCGACGCACGACGAGGTGTTCGTCGGGATGTCCTCCTCGACCGAGCCGACCACGTCGTACGTCGTCTCTGCCGCCTCCGGCGAGATCGAGGCCCTTCCTCTGTTGGCGTCTTCCGGAGCGGGTTTCGTCGCGCCGCCGATCACCATGACCCGAGTGGTCGAGCCCGGCCGAGAGGTCCCGTACTACGTGATCACGCGAGCTGACCTGGACTGGTCCGAGCCGCGGCCGACCATGTTGTACGGGTACGGCGGCTTCCGCGTCCCGATCTTCCCCGACTACCGGCCGGGCTGGCCCGCTTGGCTCGCAGCCGGCGGCGTACTGGTGATCGCGAACCTGCGGGGCGGTGGTGAGTACGGCAGCGACTGGTACGAAGCAGGCCGGTTGAAGAACAAGCAGAACGTCTTCGACGACTTCATCGCCGTCGCTGAGCATCTGCAGAAGACCCGGGTGACTACTGCAGGCCAGCTGGCCATCCATGGACGCAGCAACGGCGGTCTACTGGTTGGCGCTGTCATGACTCAGCGCCCGGACCTCTTCGCCGTCGCACTGCCCGGTGTCGGCGTGATGGACATGCTGCGCTTCCACCTCTTCACCGTGGGCGCTGCCTGGGCCTCGGACTTCGGTCTACCCGACGACCCCGACCAGTTCGAGGACTTGCTGGCGTACTCACCGCTACACAACCTGCACGACGGTACGACGTACCCGGCGACTCTGGTCGTTACTGGCGATCACGACGATCGCGTCGTGCCGCTGCACAGCCACAAGTTCATAGCAACCCTGCAACACGCGCAGGCGGGCTCCGCTCCGGTCCTGACCCGCATCGAGGTCGACACCGGCCACGGCTTCGGAAAGCCCGCCGCGATGGTCGCATCAGAATGGGCCGACCTGCTGGCGTTCGCTGCTCACCACACAGGACTGCAGCCGGAGTAGCAGGTCGGTATTTTGACGGATGCCGGCTCACGGTGGGCGGTGGTGAACTCGGGCCACCAGTCCCATCCGTGAGCAGGAGTTGACCCATGAATGCAGCGTTCGAGGTCCCCGACGCAGGGACCGACCTCAGGATCGAACGGCGAGTCCGAGAGTTCCTGACCGAGGTGAACAAGAACCCAGAACCGTTCTGGCTGCTGCCGGGCGACCAGGTACGGGCGACGCTCAGCGGTCTGCAGGGCACGGTCGAGGTGGACCTGAGCGGAGTCGACGTCGAAGAGCGGGACATCGAGGTCGAGGGGGTCCGGACCAAGATCTACATCCAGCGCCCGTCCGGAGTCGACGGGTCGCTACCGGTGGTGCTGTTCTTGCACGGCGGCGTCTGGATCGCCGGCAACTTCGACAACCACCAGCGGCTGACCCATGACCTCGTGCTCGCGACCGGGTACGCCGTGGTGTTCGTCGAGTACACACCGATCCCCGACGCGGTGTTCCCGGTCCAGCTGGAGCAGGCGTACGCCGCGTTGCAATGGGTTGCCCGCGAGGGTGCACAGGCCGGTCTGGACGCCAGCCGGCTGGCAGTGGCCGGCAACAGCGTCGGCGGGAACCTCAGCGCGGCTCTCACGCTGTACACCCGCGACCACGGCGGACCTGAGATCAAAGCGCAGTTGCTGATGTACCCGGCAACCGACGCGCAGCTGGACACGGACTCGTACCGCGAGTTCGCCGACGGCCGATTCCTGGCCCGCGAATTCATGAAGTTCGGCTGGGACGTCTACGCGCCCGACGAAGCAACCCGGCACAATCCGTACGCCGCGCCGCTGCAAGCCCGGGTGGAGCAGTTGCGCGGCCTGCCGCCGGCGATCATCCACACGTCGGGCAACGATGTACTGCGGGACGAAGGGCAGGCCTACGGCCACAAGCTGGACGAAGCCGGCGTGGACGTCATCTCCGTGCTCTATGTGGGCCAGATCCATGACATGGCCCTGCTGAACCCGATCCACGACCTCCCCTCGACCAGGGCCGAGTTCCGGCACGCGGCTGCCGATCTCAAGTACCTGCTCGCCTGATCGACCGGTGTGTGCTGGCATAGGACCGATGGGGACCTTGCCAGCAGAGTTGACGAGCTTCGTCGGGCGACGACAGGAGCTGGCCGACACCCGGGCTCTGCTGTCCACCGGCCGCCTGGTCACGTTGACCGGCGCCGGTGGAGTCGGCAAGACCAGGCTGGGGCTCCAGGTGGCGGCGCAGGTCCGCCGGACGTTTCCCGACGGCGTGTGGTTGGTGGAGCTGGCCGCAGTACAGGACGCGGCGTTGCTGGCGCGGACAGTGAGTCTCGCCTTCGGGCTGCGTGATGCCGACGACGATCCTGCCGCCAGGCTTGCTGGGTATCTGCGGGATCGATCGCTGCTGCTCGTCCTCGACAACTGCGAGCACCTTGCCCGAGCTTGTGCTGAGCTCGTGGGGTTACTGCTCGCCGCAGCCCCGGGCATCCGTGTGCTGGCGACCAGCCGCCATGTGCTGGGAGTTGACGGCGAGCACGTGTTCTCGGTGCCGCCACTGCTCGTCGGTGAAGTGAGCGGCCTTGCACCTGCTCTGGAACTTGACGTGGTGCGGCTGTTCGCAGAGCGAGCGGCTGCGGTGTCTCCCGGGTTCCGGGTCGATGAGCGGAACTGGCCCGGCGTGGTCGAAGTGTGCCGCCGGCTCGACGGGATTCCGCTGGCGGTTGAGCTCGCTGCAGCTTGGACGCGAGTGCTTGCTGTGAGTGACCTGTTGCAGCGGCTGGACTCATTCCGGTTGCTTGCCCGAGGCAACTCGACGGCTCCGACCCGACAGCAGACGTTGCTGGCGACGATGGACTGGAGCTACGACCTCTGCTCCGAACCGGAGCAACTGCTGTGGGCGCGGCTGTCGGTGTTCGTCGGCGGCTTCGACCTGGTGGCGGCCGAAGCGGTGTGCTCAGGGGAGAAGGTGGACTCGCTCGACGTACTGCCGCTCCTGGCGCGGTTGGTGGACATGTCGATCGTGCAGGCCGACCCAGAGGCGGGGCGGTTCCATCTGCTGGAGCCGATTCGCCAGTACGGGTCGGCAAAGCTGGATGGCCGAGAGATCGCAGTACGGCACCGGGATCACTACCTGCGGTTGGCTGGGCGATGGAGCCGCGACTGGCGACGCGGTGTCGCACAGATCGAGACGTACGAGCAGTCGCGGCCGGAGCACGCGAACCTGCGAGCCGCACTCGAGTTCTGCTTCAGCACCGCGGGGGAGGAAGCGACAGGGCTGCGGCTGGTCAATGCACTGCATTTCCTGTGGCTGTTCTGCGGTCATACGGCGGAGGGAAGAGTCTGGCTCGAACGCGCGCTGGAGCTGAACCCGGAGCAAAGCAGGGATCGTGGTGAGACGCTAGGCATCACGGCGTACGCGTTGAGTCTGCTCGGCCACGCACCGATGATCTATTCGTACGCCAGGGAAGCAGAGGCGGTAGCGCACGACTTTGGGGACGACGACCTCGCTGCCCATACGGTGTTCTTGCTGGGCTCCTATTACTTCCTGACTGGCGACATAGAGAAGTCGCTGCCGCTGTTCCGGGAAGCCCTCGCTGGGCTGCCGGGCGGAAGTTTCACATTGCAGGTCCACTCGGCCATTGCCCAGGCGGAGATCTGGCAGGGGCGCCCGCGCGACGGGCTGGCCACTGCTCGGCGTGGCCTGGAGTTGTGTGACGTCACCGGCGAGCAGTACGCACGAAGTGCTTTGCTTTTCGCCTCGGCCCTGAGTCGCTGGGTGCTCGGGGAGTACAGCCAGGCCAGCACCGATCTGACCGAGGGGATCCGGCTGGCCCAGACGTTCAACGACGTACTCGGCGCGGTGACCTGGCTGGAGCTGCTGTGCTGGACCACCGCCGCGATGGGCCAGTACGAGAGGACCGCCGGGTTGCTGGGAGTGGCGAGCAGACTGTGGCCGCTCGGTGGCGGGCAGCCCTTGCTGGGCTCGCTGATGATGATCGATGCCCACGAGACCTGCGAGCGGAACACGCTTAATGCCCTCGGTCCGGACCGCTACCGGACTGCGTTCGACCGTGGCGTTGCTGCAGCCGTCGAGTTCGGTCAGGCGATCTCCTATGCCGTGGGGCCGGTCACCACCGACGGGCCACCGGTCACGGCGGATCCGGGCCTTGGTTCCCTGAGTGAGCGCGAGTATCAGGTCGCCGAGCTGGTAGCCGAAGGGCTGACGAACAAGGAGATCGCCTTGCGCCTGGTGATCAGCCGGCGTACCGCTGAGTCACACGTCGTCCATATCCTCGACAAGCTCGGCTTCAGCTCGCGTAGCCAGATCGCCACCTGGATGACAGCCAGGCGCCACGGAGGGCCGGGCTGACGATTCACCAGATGTGCGGGGCGTCGAGGTCGCGGGGGTCGTTCGTGGGCTGGCAGCCGTGGGCGGTCTCTTCGTAGGTGCTGCTGAGTCCGGTGGTGGAGATGGTGCGGATCGCGTTGACCAGGCGGTCGACGTGCTCGCGGGTCGTCGCGAGACCGAGGCTCGCGCGCACCGCAGTACCGTGCTCGGCGGAGTCGGCAAGCAGGTGACCGACTAGCGGGTGTGCGCAGAACTTGCCGTCCCGTACGCCGATGCCGTACTCGGCTGCCAGAGCTGCGGAGACCAGGGTCGAGCTGATGCCGTCGACCGTGAAGCAGACCGTGCCTACGCGATCCGCTTCCGCACCGAAGATCGAGTACGTCGTGACGCCGGGCAGCTGGGCCAGACCGGTCCGGAGCCGCGCCAGCAGGCTCCGCTCGTGCTGCTCGATCGCCTCACGGTGCTTGGTGATTGCTGCACACGCTGCTGCCAAGGCGATGGCGCCGATGACGTTCGGGGAACCGCCTTCGTGCCTGGACGGTCCCTGGTTCCAGACGGTTTCGGTGCCGGCTACTGATGCCGTCGCGCCGCCGCCGTACAGGTAGGGGTCGGCCGCGTTGAGCCAGTCGGCGCGGCCGATCAGGGCGCCCGCGCCGTACGGGGCGTAGAGCTTGTGGCCGGACAGGGCGACCCAGTCGACGTTCAGCTCCTCAATGTCCACCACGCGGTGCGGGGCGAGCTGAGCCGCGTCGAGGCAGACCCGGGCGCCGTGCGCCTTGGCGACCTTGGTGATCTCGGCGATCGGGAAGATCTCGCCGGTGACGTTGGAGGCGCCGGTGACGACGACCAGCCGCGGTCCCTCGGGGGCGATGCGGAGTGCGTCGGCGACCGCGGTGACTGCCTGGTTCGCCGAGCTCGGTGCCGCGAGACGGACGGTGCGCTCGGCCGGCCAGGGGAGGAGGGCCGCGTGGTGCTCGGACTCGAAGACGATCACGGTCGCGTCGGCCGGGACGGCGCGGGCCAGCAGATTGAGGGCGTCAGTGGTCTGCCGGGTGAAGATGACCTGGTCGTCCTCGCGGGCGCCGACGAAGCCGTGCACCTCGGCGCGGGCCCGCTCGTACCACTGGGTAGTGATGCGGGAGGCGTACCCGTTGCCGCGGTGCACGGAGGCGTACGACGGCAGGGCCGCCTCGACCGCGGCGCGCACCGACTCCAGACACGGGGCGCTCGCGCCGTGGTCGAAGTTGGCGTAGTCCGTCACGCGACCGTCGGCCAGCGGGACCAGCAGGTCCGAGCCGACGGTGGCGGGGATGCTGCCGTTGCTGAGCCGGACGGTGGCCGGCCGCGCGGCGGTGCTGTTGGCCGGCTCGAGGATGGAGAGGATCGACATGTTCTGCTCCCGGGAAGTCCGCACTTGCCGATCGGGGTATCCGAACGGCCGGGTCCTCACCCGGGGCACCCCACCGCGGAGGAGGGTTGCCGGCCAGCGAGCCGGGGCTTGACGCTGACACTCATGACCTGCCGAAGACGGTAACCAACGCGATGACGAATGCGCCAGCAGCTATCTCACTGTGCGAGATTCAGTGACAAGGCGTGAGATATACCTCGGTGCCTCCGCCTGTGAGCCTCACCGGTGTCCGAGGTGGGGGTGCGGGTAGGAGAGGATCTGGGGATGACCTGGACCGCACCCGAAGTCACCCGCCCCGAAGGCTCACTGATCGCTCCCGAACGCGAGCTGCTGGCCGGCTATCTGGACTTCTACCGGACGACGTTGCTGCACAAGTGCGCCGGGCTCACCGCGGAGCAGCTGGCCGAGCGGCCTTCGCCGCCGTCGAACCTCTCGCTGCTGGGGCTGATCCGGCATCTCACCAAGGTCGAGCGGATCTGGTTCCGGATCCACTTCGCCGGTGACGCTCCTGCCGAGCCCGTCTTCGCGCCGGAGCTGGGCAAGGACGCGGACTTCGAGCTGATCGACGCGTCCCGGGCCCAGGCGGAGTACGAGGGCCTGATCGACGAATGGGCCCTCTCGGACAAGGCCGCCGCCGGGCGTTCTCTGGACGAGCAGTTCACTTTCAGTGCCAACGTGTCCTCGCTCCGGATGATCTACATCCACCTGATCGGCGAATACGCCCGGCACTGCGGCCACGCCGACCTGGTCCGCGAACAACTGGACGGCACCACCGGCGCCTGACCTGCCGGTCCCTGACCTGCCCGTCCCTGACCCGTGACGTGACGGATGGGGGAGTGTGATCGGCGTGTGACACGTGGGACTCGAGTGGTTGTCGGGGTAGCCTGCTAGATATGGCGACCCGCACGTCTTCCCCGGCGCGGGCGCGGAAGTCGGCAGCCAACAGCCCCGCAACGGGCCGGTCGGCAGCTGGTGGACGCTCCCGTCCGTCAGGCGCCCAGAAGCGTGGGCAGAGCGCGAAGAAGCGCAGTGGCAGCACCACTGCGCGTCCCAGCGCGTCCCAATCCACTGGCGCGGGTCCGTTCGCGGCCGCGATGATCTACCTCGGCCGCGGCTTCGTGAAGTGCTGGATCGGCATCGCGCATCTGATCGGCAGCATGGTCCGCGGTGTCGGCCACGGCGCGCGCGACCTCGACCCGGCACACCGTCGCGACGGTGCCGGCCTCACCCTGATCGGCCTGTCCGTCGTCGTGGCCGCCGCGATTTGGTGGCAGCTGCCCGGCGCGGTCGGCAACGCCGCACGGACCGTGGTCGGCGGCAGCGTCGGCATGCTCGGCTGGGCCGTTCCCCTGATGCTCCTGTTCATCGCCCTCCGCACCCTGCGTCACCCGGACCGCAACGGCCCGGCCGGACGCCAGGTGATCGGCTGGACGGCGATCTCGCTCGGCGTGCTCGGCCTGGTGCACATCGCCAACGGCATCCCGCGCCCGGGCAACCCCGATTCCGGCAGCCTGAAGGAGGCCGGCGGAGCGATCGGGTACGTCGTGTCGTCGCTCTTGTCCGACCTACTCACGCAGTACGTCGCAGCCCCTCTCCTGGTGCTGCTCTCGATCTTCGGCGCGCTGGTAGTCACCGGTACGCCGATCTACGCGATCCCGCTGCGTGTCCGGGCCGCGTTCGACGTACTGCTCGGTCGTACTGAGCTCCCCGCCGACGCTCCCTCCGTCACCGCAGCAGCGGATGACACCGTGCGGCTCAGTCGCAAGGAGCGCCGGGCGAACGCTGCACTGGACGACGACGGTGAACCGACCGTCAAGCCTTATGACTCGCCGGTGCTCGAGGGCCGCGAGATCTCCAAGCGGAGTCGCAAGAAGGCCGCCGAGGAGGAGCCGTACGACGTCGACGGCAATGCCGGAGTCGAGGCACCACCGGCGTACGGGGCTGTTGCTGCCGCGATGAAGCCTGCCGCTGCCGCCCAGTCCGAGTCGGCTCCCGAGCCGCCGCCGCACACGCCGCTGCCACAGCGCGTCGAGCAGTTGAGCCTGTCCGGCGACATCACTTACACGCTTCCTGACGGCCAGATCCTGAAGCCTGGTTCGGTGCACAAGGCGCGGACCAAGGCCTCCGACGCCGTCGTGGACCGGCTGACCGAGGTGTTCGACCAGTTCGGCATCGACGCCCAGGTGACCGGCTACACCCGTGGCCCGACGGTCACCCGGTACGAGGTCGAACTCGGCTCCGCGGTCAAGGTCGAGAAGGTCACCGCGCTCAGCAAGAACATCGCGTACGCCGTGGCCAGCGCCGATGTGCGGATCCTCTCGCCGATCCCGGGCAAGTCCGCGATCGGTATCGAGATCCCGAACACCGACAAGGAGATCGTCAGCCTCGGCGACGTGATCCGGTCCGCCACCGCGCGCAACGACCACCACCCGATGATCGCCGGGCTCGGCAAGGACGTCGAGGGCGGCTTCGTGGTCGCCAACATGGCGAAGATGCCGCACCTGCTGGTGGCCGGCGCCACCGGTTCGGGTAAGTCGTCGTTCGTGAACTCGCTGATCACCTCGGTGCTGATGCGCTCCACGCCGGACGAGGTCCGGATGGTGCTGGTCGACCCCAAGCGGGTCGAGCTGAACAACTACGAGGGCATCCCGCACCTGATCACGCCGATCATCACCAGCGCCAAGAAGGCGGCCGAGGCGCTGCAGTGGGTCGTCCGCGAGATGGACATGCGGTACGACGACCTGGCGGCCTTCGGATTCCGCCATGTCGACGACTTCAACAAGGCGGTCCGCAGCGGCAAGGTGAAGCCGCCGCCGGGCAGCGAGCGCGTGCTCACGCCGTACCCGTATCTCCTGGTGATCGTCGACGAGCTCGCCGACCTGATGATGGTCGCCCCGCGCGACGTCGAGGACTCGATCGTCCGGATCACCCAGCTCGCCCGGGCCGCCGGTATCCACCTGGTGCTGGCCACCCAGCGGCCTTCGGTTGACGTCGTGACCGGTCTGATCAAGGCGAACGTGCCGTCCCGGCTCGCCTTCGCGACCTCGTCGCTGGCCGACAGCCGGGTCATCCTGGACCAGCCGGGAGCGGAGAAGCTGGTCGGTCAGGGTGACGGGCTGTTCCTGCCGATGGGCGCCAGCAAGCCGATGCGGATCCAGGGTTCCTGGGTCACCGAGAACGAGATCCGGGCGGTCGTCGAGCACTGCAAGGAGCAGTTGCAGCCGACGTACCGCGAAGACGTCGCCGCCGTCGCCGGTCCTTCCAAGGACCTGGACGACGAGATCGGCGACGACATGGACCTGGTGGTCCAGGCGGCCGAACTGATCGTTTCCACGCAGTTCGGCTCGACGTCGATGCTGCAGCGTAAGCTCCGGGTCGGTTTCGCCAAGGCGGGCCGGCTGATGGACATCCTGGAGAGCCGGGGTGTGGTCGGGCCGAGCGAGGGTTCGAAGGCGCGCGACGTCCTGGTGAAACCGGACGACCTGGAGGACTTCATCGCCACCCTGCGAGGAGAGTGACCCGTGACCGCCTCTTCCACGATGCCCCATGCGGCGGCCGTCCAGGCTCAGCCCGGTGATCTGGACGCAGTGACCCAGGAGTTCACGATCCGTGCGTCGCAGAAGGTGCACGGCGGACTGGCGGCCGGCGCGGCGCTGGTCGCGATCGGCTTCGCCGCCTCTGCCTCGACCAGTGCCACCGGCGTACTGCGCTGGCTTGCGGCCGCCGCCTTCGCCGCGCTGGCCGTGATCTGCGCCCGGGCGATGACGGTCGGGGACATGCTCGTCGCCGACCGGGTCGGCATCCGGCTGCGGATCCGCGACGAGTGGATCGGCACCCGCTGGGAAGAGATCGAAGAAGTGACCGTACTGCGGCGCCGGCACCCGCTCGACGACGGCCGGATCGCGGTGCACCTGCTCGACCCCGGACCGGTGCTCGGCGCGATGTCGTCGGCAACTCGCAAGGTGACCGATGCCAACCGTCGACTGACCGGGACGTCGCTCGCGGTACCGTTCGGGTTGACGGCGCGGCCGTCGAACGGGGAAGTGGTGCAGGCGCTGCACATGCTCGCGGACGCAAGGTGTCCGGTCAGGGAACAACTCTGATCAGGCGAGAACTCTGAGCCTTGCGTGACCCCGTCGGCCCGCGACCGTTGACTAGTGAAGTCGACGGGACCGAAGGATCTGCGCACGGTGGAGAGGCGGTGAGCACGTGAGTATCGGTAGCGAGCTCACGGCGGCCCGCGAACGGGCCGGCATGACGATCGAGCAGTTGAGCGCCGCGACCAGGATCAGAAGCGGCCTCCTCACGGCCATGGAGGCCGACGACTTCTCCCGTTGTGGCGGGAACTTCTATGCCCGCGGCCACATCCGGTCGATCGCGCGCGTGGTCAAGGCCGATCCGGACGCGCTGCTGGCGAAGTACGACGAGACGCACCCGGCGGTCGACACCGGCCGCCGCGAGGAGCGACTGAACCAGAAGAGCCCCGCGTTGCACCCGGCCAGGCCACGCTGGACGCTCGTCGTCGGCGCAATCCTGGTCTGCCTGATGGGCTGGGGGATGATCCGGCTCTTCACGCTGCCGAGCGACATCGAGGCCAACGCCTCCAAGTCCACGCCGACCGTCGCCGTGACGCCGTCGATCAAGCCGACCGTTGCCAAGACGACCACGAAACCACCGGTGAAACCCGTCAAACCGGCTGCCACGAAGCTCAAGGTGACGCTGACCGGCAGCAAGGACGGCGCCTACGTCACCCTCCGGGACTACCACGGCCTCAAACTCTTCCAGGGCCTCCTAGGCCCCGGCTCGTCCCAGACGGTCATCTACCCAGGCTCAATCCGCGTCACCCTCGGCTCCCTCACCAACATCACCCTCAAAATCAACGACAAACCAGCCACCCTGAAATTCAAGCGCTTCCTGATAACCCCCACCGGCACAATCCAAAAATCCAAGTAACCTCCCCGCCCAACGTTGAGGACACCTGTGCTCCGGGTAGGTGTGGCTTTCTTCGCTGCGGGGTGGGAAGCGGGTGGGCGGGGACCAGCCGGACGGGGGTGTTGGGTGGTGGCTGGTTTCTGTGGGGTGCGGGGAGCAGTCATACTCGGGGGTGATGACTAAGACTCCTACCACCGTCGCCCTGGTCACGCTGGGCTGTGCTCGCAACGACGTCGACTCCGAGGAGTTGGCCGGCCGGCTCGAAGCCGGCGGATTCCGCCTCGTCGACGATGCCGCCGAGGCGGACACCGTGGTGGTGAACACCTGCGGCTTCGTCGAGGCCGCCAAGAAGGACTCCGTCGACACGCTGCTGGCCGCGTCCGACTACAAAGACTCCGGCCGCACCCAGGCGGTCGTCGCCGTCGGTTGCCTCGCCGAGCGGTACGGCGAACAGCTGGCCGAGGCGCTCCCCGAGACCGACGCAGTGCTCGGCTTCGACGACTATGCCGACATCTCCGAGCGCCTCCGCTCCATCCTTGCCGGCAACAAGCACCAGTCGCACGTCCCCCGCGACCGCCGCAAGCTCCTGCCGCTCGCCCCTGCCGACCGCGCTAACGCCACCGGTGTAGCCCTCCCCGGCCACGGCGACACCCCCCGCCCCCTGACCCCGGTAAACGAGGAGTTCGGCGTACTCGACGGTCAAGCCCTCACAGACGCCGAACTAGAAGCAGCCGGCGTGACTCGCGCTGAGCTGACCGGCATCGCGACCGACGGCGAGCTCGATGGGACTGCCGGAGAGCGTGAGTTGAAGGGACGGACTGTCAAGGCGTCGGAGCGGGAGCTGACTATTGATGCTCCGGATCTGGAGTCTGCGCCGGCGAGTGGGCCGCGGGTGATGCGGCGGCGGCTCGACGGTGGGCCGATGGCGCCGCTGAAGCTTGCCTCTGGTTGTGACCGGCGGTGCGCGTTCTGTGCGATTCCTGCCTTCCGTGGTGCGTTCGTGTCCCGCCGCCCGACCGAGGTCCTCGGTGAGGCGCACTGGCTGGCCGAGAACGGTGTCCGCGAGGTCTTCCTGGTGTCGGAGAACTCCACCTCCTACGGCAAGGACCTCGGCGACATCCGGCTCCTGGAGACGCTGGTCGGCGAGATCGCGGCCGTTCCCGGCCTGACCCGGGTCCGCGTCTCGTACCTGCAACCCGCCGAGATGCGCCCGACCCTGATCAAGGCGATGGCCTCGACCCCCGGCGTCGTCCCGTACTTCGACCTCTCCTTCCAGCACGCCTCCGGCCCGCTGCTGCGCCGGATGCGCCGGTTCGGCGACGCCGAGCGCTTCCTCGACCTGATCGAAATGGTCCGCGCGCAGGCGCCGACCGCCGGCATCCGGAGCAATGTGATCGTCGGGTTCCCGGGGGAGACCGAGGACGACGTGGAGATTCTCTGCGACTTCCTGTCCCGCGCCGGCCTCGACGCGATCGGGGTATTCGGCTACTCGGACGAGGACGGCACCGAGGCGGAGGGCTACGACGGCAAGCTGGACGAGGACACCATCGCCGCCCGGCTCGACCGGGTCACCCGGCTCGCCGAGGACGTCACGTCCGCCCGCGCGGAGGCCCGGATCGGTGAGACGGTCGAGATCCTGGTCGAGTCGCTCGACGGCGACACCGCCGAGGGACGCGCGGCTCATCAGGGTCCCGAGGTCGACGGTTCGACCACGCTGACCGGCTTCCCGGACGACCTGGCCGTGGGAGACCTGGTGACCGCCGAGGTGGTCGGCAGCGACGGAGTCGACCTGATCGCGGAGTACGCCGCGCACGTGATCACCCGGGAAGGCGTCCCGGCCGCTAACCTGACCGCGTGACGATCCCGCCGACGAACCCGGTGCCGCGCGCGGCGGCCGGCCCGCTCAGCGCGCCCAGTGCCTGGAACGTGGCCAACGCGCTGACCGTGCTGCGGCTCGTCCTGGTGCCGTTGTTCGTCTGGCTGCTGCTCCGCGACGGTGGTGGCGGCGACGGCAACCGGCTGCTGGCGACGGCCGCGTTCGTGGTGGCCATCGTCACCGACCGGTTCGACGGCGACATCGCCCGGCGCTGGAACATGGTGACCAACTTCGGCAAGATCGCCGACCCGATCGCCGACAAGGCCCTGACCGGCGCCGCGTTCATCGGGCTGTCCATCCTCGGCGACCTGCCGTGGTGGGTGACGATCGTGGTGATGGTCCGCGAGTGGGGTGTCACCGCGCTCCGGTTCTGGGTGATCCGGCACGGCGTCATGCCGGCCAGCCGCGGCGGCAAGCTGAAGACCGTCCTGCAGGCCTTCGCACTGGGCCTCTACCTCCTTCCTTGGCATTCGGTGGCCGTCGTGCACTGGTCCGCCGTCGTCTTCATGGCTGCGGCGGTGATCGTCACTCTCGTCACCGGCCTGGACTACGTCGGCCGGGCCGTTCGCCTTCGAGCCGCGGCCAAGCGCCCGCTGCCATGACCCAGGACGCGACACAGGCAGCGCTGCAGAAGTTGATCGAACTGGTCCGGGACCGCGGAGCCACGCTGGCCACCGCGGAGTCCCTGACCGGCGGCCTGGTCGGTGCGGCGCTGACCGACGTCCCCGGGATCTCGGCGATCTACCGCGGAGGCGTGATCGTCTATGCGACCGATCTGAAGGCGACTCTGGCCGGCGTTCCGGCGGACCTGTTGGCCGACGTCGGGCCGGTGCATCCGGACACTGCAGCTGCCCTCGCCTCAGGTGTGCGGGAGCGGCTGGGGGCCACCTACGGGCTGGCGACCACCGGTGTGGCCGGACCCGACCCCCAGGCCGGGATCGAGGCGGGCACGGTCTACGTGGGAGCCGCCGGGCCGGCCGGCGTACGGGTCCGGAAGCTGTCCCTGACCGGTGACCGGGAGGCCGTCCGAAGGGGCAGTGTCCAAGGTGTCTTCGAGCTGGCGGTCGAAATGGTCGCGGAAGAACCAGGCTGATCGGAGTGTTGAGACCAGCATGGGAACAGGTAGGGCAGACTGGCACGGCGCACCGAAGCTGGACATTGCGAGGAGTAGTGACCCGGCAACGGGTACCGTTGGTCCTCACGGCCGAGCTACCGTGCGAGTAGATTCGGTCCGACAGGCGGAAGGGAGAAACCTCATGGTGCTGGTTCGTGGCCTGCTGGGCGACGTCCTGCGGCGTAAGCGGCTGCGCCAGGGGCGCACACTGCGCGAGGTGTCTGCCGATGCCCGGGTGAGTCTCGGCTACCTGTCCGAGGTCGAACGCGGTCAGAAGGAAGCCTCCAGCGAGTTGCTCGCCGCGATCTGCACGGCGCTCGATGTGCCGCTGTCGACGATCTTCGCCGAGGTGAGCGAGGACCTGGCCCGCGAAGAGGCTCTGGTGCTGGCGCACCCGAGCATCGAGCCCGCGGTCGTCGCCTCGGCGGCCTGACCGCCCTGCTGCATTCCGGCCGGACGCCGTTGCGCGCGTCTGGCTATTGTTCGTCTGCCCGCGGTCTTCGGGTGCCATCAAGGGACTCATCGGGCGTCCCCGTCATGGCCCGGTAGATCCAGCAGTTCGGCGAGTGACCGTCGGGGAGTGGGCCACACCAGCTGAAGGGCTGGAATGGGCGGCCCGCCTGGTCGGCGGAACAGATCGTTGGCCACATACAAGTGCGTCGACGAGTCCGGCAGCCGGAGCAGTTGCGGACGTCCGGCGTACAGGTCGTTGACGTCGGCACCCTCGTCGAAACGGCGGCCTGCCAGCACGGCCAGCGCCAGCGGCTCGAGCGCCCGGTACGCCGGATACGGCGGGCAGTCGAAGATGATCAGCTCCGGATGCTCATGCAGGCTCAGGCCGAGTGTGTAGGCGAAGGACGGATTGCGCTCGCCGTCGGCTTCGACGTGGTTCACCATCCACCCGTGGGTAGTGAGGTGCTGCCCGATCTGCCGGACGTACTCATCGTCGGTCATTCCTTCGCACTTGAAGCACATGGGCTTCTCCTCTCCGATTCGAACAGATGTTCGATGCATCAGAGAAGGTATCCGCGTTTCGCGCAGTGCGGAGGGTTGTCCACAGGGGTTTCGGCCGCGGGTCACGTTGCGCGCGTACGGGGCCATCGGCAATCTCGACTTCCTTCGCTGGTTCCCCAGGCTGATGAGGTTCGCTGTCGACGCCCGCGGGCTCGATGATCTGGACGGCCTTCGTCATCTGCCGGACAACCTCGAATCCCTCCGCCTCGGTGCTACGAAGAAGCGACTGTCTGTCCGAGCCTTATCTCGTTTCAGCGAGATGCGCTCGCTCTCCCTGGAAGGTCATACGAAGGACCTCGACGTGGTGGGAGGGCTGACTTCGCTCGTTGATCTCACGCTGAGATCCATCACCGTCCCGAGCCTCGAGTTCCTGGAACCGTTGGACGAACTCCGGGCTCTCGATCTGAAACTCGGTGGCACCACAGACCTCCGCGCGCTGCGGCATGTCGGGCGCCTGCAGTACTTGGAGCTCTGGCAGATCCGCGGCCTCGCGGACATCTCAGTCGTCAGCGAGCTGACGCACCTGGAGTACTTGCACCTCCAGTCGTTGCGGAGAGTCGAGCAACTGCCGGATCTCTCGGCTGCGCGCGATCTCAGAGTTCTGTGGATCGAGACGATGAGGGGCTTGACCGATCTCTCGCTGCTCTCGAGCGCTCCAGCGGTCGAACACGTTGCGCTGATCGACATGGGCCATCTCAGTCCTGAGGCCGTGGCGCCTCTGCTGGACTGCCCGGCGCTGAAGTCAGCCCGCGTCGGCCTCGGCAGTCACCGGAAGAACAACCAGGTGAAAGAAGTCCTGGGGCCTCTCGTTGCTCGCGACGACGACCGGCAGGTCTGGGCCTCCTCGCGCTCATACCGGTTTGCCTAGTCGCGCGGGCCAGGAAACTCTTCGGACAGAATGTCGAAGGGCTGTTCGGCGGCTCCGACGTCGCAGGTACACAGCACGAGACCAGGAGGATGTCGTGAAGTACCTGATTCTGATCCACTCCAACCCTCAGCCGTGGGGGCACCCGACCTTCGACTTCACCGAGGAGGGCCGGGCGACTCCTGTCGCCGAACGGGAGCGGATGAACAAGGAGTTCGAGGAGATGCTGACTGAGCTCTCCGAGGCCGGCGAATTGATCTCGGGGCAGGCACTTGGACCGGCGGCCGACGCGAAGATCTACCGGCTGAAGGGCGGCCGCCGCATCGCCACCGACGGTCCGTACGCCGAAGCGAAGGAGCACCTGGCCGGGTTCTTCCTGCTCGACGTCGCGTCCCAGGAGCGCGCCGAAGCCATCGCGGAGCGCTTCACCAGTCCCGGCGACACTATCGAGCTCCGCCCGCTCATGTAGCCCGTCGGGTGCTCGACCTCGGCGACGAAGCCGAGCACCCGACAGCTCAGGGCATCTAAGGCTTCAGAGGGCCGGCTGACAGTAGGGGCACCAGTAGGTGACGCGCTCGCGCGGTGGTTCGCCGATCGGGGCTGTCAGGATCGTCGTGGTGCAGCGTCGGCAGGGTTTGCCGGCTCGCTCGAACACCCAGCTGCGCTGACCGGGACGGTTCACGCCGGTACTGACCTGTGTGCCGTTGCGCAGATTCGCCTTCATCAGCCGACGGCTGAGGTCGACGGCCGCACCGAGGTCGACAGACGAAACCGGCCGCCACGGGTGCAGACCGAGCAGGAAGCAGACCTCGACGCGGTAGAAGTTGCCGATCCCGGCCAGGTTGCGCTGATCGAGCAGCGCCTCGCTGATGGTGCGGGTCGGCTCGGCGGCAAGATTCGCCAGCGCGAGGGATCGGTCGAAGTCAGGGGAGAGGAGATCAGGCCCGAGGTGCCCGACCACCTCGTCCTCGGCATCGGTCGCCACCAGGTCGAGCACCGGCAGGCGATACCCGACAGCGGACCAGTTCGCAGTCTCCAGCACAGCGCGGACCTGATGGTCAGGCCCGCCCTTCCACCGCTCACCAGGCCGGTACAGATGCCAGCTGCCGTCCATCCGGAAGTGGCTGTGGATCGTCAGCCCACCGGACAGCCGGGTCAACAGATGCTTGCCGCGCGCAACGACCTCGAGCACTGTCCGGCCGCTGAGGTCGGTCGTCGCCAGGGTCGGCACCCGGAAGTCCGTCCGGATCAGCTCGCTGCCTGCCAGCGCCTGATCCAGCCGCTTCGCCGCCCGCCAAACGGTATCGCCCTCAGGCACCGCTCACATCCTCAGCCACAGCGCACATCCTCATGCCTTCAGCCCCTGCCTCACGCCCGCAGTCGGAGGCCTCTGGGCGTCGCATGGAAGCCGGCCTTCGCCAGCGCATCCCCGAACGCCGTATGCCGGACCTGCTCCCCATCGGCCGTCTCCACGCTGAGCTTCCCCAGATGCCCGTCCCGAATCGCCAATGCCAACGCATCGACCGCGGGCTGCAGCAGCTCAGGATCCTCAGTGAAACTCAGCACCGTCCGCCCACCACGCTCCACATAAACGATCAGCCGCCCGTCGACAAGCATCACCAACGCTCCGGCCTTCCGCCCCGGCCGATGCCCGTCCCGCTCCGGCCACGGCAACGCGGCCCCATACGGATTCGCCGGATCGGAAGCAGCCAGTACTACGGCTCGCGCAGCCGGCTCCTCCTTCCCCGCCCGTCCAGCAGCCCTGGGACTGGGAGAGCCGGCAGTCCCCGGCAACTCCGCCATCGCCCGCAATCGGTCCACCGCACCAGGCAGCGCGAACTGCGCAGCCCCGAGCCCGGCAACGAAGTACCCACGTCGGCAACGCCCCGACTCCTCGAAGGCACTCAGCACCTTGTAAACGGCGGCGAACCCACCCGGCGTACGTTCCGTGATCACCGAGCCCCGCGTGACGATCCCGTACCGATCGAGGAGCGTTTCCGCCGCGGCATGTGCTCGACGGGTGGCATCCGCGTTGCGTTCGGGAAGCAGCGACCACCGTCCACCCGCATTCGGTGGGCCGCCTCGCGACGGCATCGCCGGTCGGCCCGGCCGGAGTGGGCGACCCGGTCGCGCGCGCGGCGTCGTACGGCGGGTTCGGTGGCTGCCGCGGCCTGCGCCGACCAGTGCGCGGACAGGTGCCAGCGTGTCGTTCGTGAGCTGGCCGGCCCAGACCAGATCCCACAGCACTCCGACGAGCGTCTCGTCATCGACCACACCGGCCGTGGATCCGACGACGTCACTGAGTTGCCGGAAGAAGAACGCGCCGCCACCGGCCAGTGCGTCGAGCACCGCCTGGTGGGTCTCGCCGAGTTCAAAGGTCGGGTCCGGATCGGGCAGTGTGAGGTCGCAATTGTCCGCCAGATGCAACGAGACCCAGCCGTCCGTACCAGGCAGCGAACCCGACCCGGCCCACACCACCTCACCGGTCGCGGTCAGCTCGTCCAGCATCGACGGCTGATACCCGGGCACGCGTGACGGCAACACGATCGACTCGAGCGCCGACGCCGGCACGGCACAGCCAGCGAGCTGCTCCACCGCGGCCAGCAGTACGTCGTACCCTCGTCCTCGGCTGCTCGTGATGCCCTGCCACGCAGGCAGGAACCGAGCCAGTACGGCCGGATCGACCGGCTCGACCTCTTTGCGCAGTGCGGCCAGCGACCGGCGTCGCAACAGCCGCAGCACCTCGGCGTCGCACCACTCCATGGCGATGCCGCCGGGAAGGAACTCGCCCTCGACCACCCGCCCGGCAGCGCTCAGCCGACGGAGGGTGTCCGTGACGACAGCGACACCGGTCCCCAGATGGGTTGCCAGATCGACAGCCCGGAAAGGCCCATGTGTGCGGGCATAGCGCGAGACCAGGTCACCCAGCGGATCCGCCACGGGCTCTGCGTGTGCCTCGGCGACGCCCGGCGGAAGCGGTACGCCGAGGGCGTCGCGGAGGCGGGCGACATCCTCGACCACGGCCCAGCGATGCTCACCGGCCATCCGGACCCGGACGACCCGGCGCGCGGCGGCCAGTTCGGTCAACCAGGTCTCCGCGTCGGATCCTTCGACACAGCGCTGCGAGGCCTCGGAGACGGACAGCGGCCCGACCATCCGTAGTACGTCGAACAAACCCTCGGCGTCGCGGGCCCGACGGTCCTCGGCCAGTCGTTGCAGCTCGGCCTCGGTCCGCAGCACGACCTCGGCGTCGAGCAGCTCGCGCAACTCGGTCCGGCCGAGCAGCTCCGCGAGCAAACCTTGGTCCAAGGACAGCGCTGCGGCTCGCTTCTCGGCCAGTGGCGTGTCGCCCTCGTACATGAAGGCGCCCACATAGCCGAACAGCAGCGACTTCGCGAACGGTGACGCTTCGGTCGTCTCCACCTCGACCACCGAGATACGCCGCTCGCCGATCCCGGTCAGCAGGTCCTTCAGAGCATCCAGGTCGTAGACGTCCTGCAGCACCTCGCGCAGCGTCTCCAGGACGATCGGGAACGAACCGTATTTGCTTGCCACACTCAACAACTGCGCCGACCGCTGCCGCTGCTGCCACAACGGCGACCGCTTGCCCGGATTGCGCCGGGGCAGCAACAGAGCGCGGGCCGCACACTCACGGAAGCGAGCCGCGAACAGCGCAGATCCGCCGACCTCGGCCGTGATGATGTCCTCGATCTCCGCCGGGTCGAACAGCACCAGCTCCGCACCCGGCGGCGCCTCGTCCGTCTCGGGCAGCCGCAGCACGATGCCGTCGTCACCGGAGACGGACTGCGCGTCCATCCCGTATCGCTCGCGCAGCCGGGCCGCGATCGCCAGCGCCCACGGGCCGTGGACCTGACCCCCGTACGGCGAATGGATGCAGACCCGCCAGTCGCCCAGCTCGTCGCGGAACCGCTCGACCAGGATGGTGATGTCGTCCGGCACACGACTCGTCGCCTGCTTCTGCTCGGCCAGATAAGCCACCAGGTTGTTGGCCGCGAACTCGTCCAGCCCCGCGTCACGGGCGCGCTTGACCGCCTTCGTCGCCGGGAGGGCGGCCATCGTCCGCACGAAGGCGCCGGTGGCGGCTCCGAGCTCGGCCGGCCGACCGACGGCATCGCCCTTCCAGAACGGGAGCCGGCCGGGCTGACCGGGTGCGGGGGAGACCAGCACCCGGTCGTGGGTGATGTCCTCGATCCGCCAACTGGAGGCGCCGAGCGTGAACACGTCGCCGACGCGCGATTCGTAGACCATCTCCTCGTCGAGCTCGCCGACCCGATGGTTGGTCGATTCGCCGACCAGGAAGACGCCGAACAACCCGCGGTCCGGGATCGTGCCGCCACTGGTGACTGCGAGCCGCTGCGCCCCCGGACGGCCGGAGATCTCCCCGCTGACCCGGTCGAAGACGATCCGCGGTCGCAGCTCGGCGAACTCGTCGGAGGGGTAGCGGCCGGACAGCATGTCGAGCACCCCGTCGTACGCCGAACGAGGCAGGGTCGCGAACGCAGCGCACCGGCGTACCAGGTTGAAGAGGTCCTCGACGTCGATGGTGTCGAGGGCAACGATCGAGACGATCTGCTGGGCGAGCACGTCGAGCGGGTTGGCCGGGATGTGCAGGCTCTCGATCATCCCGTCGCGCATCCGCTGGACCACGACGGCCGTGTCGATCAGGTCACCGCGGAACTTCGGGAAGAGCACTCCGCGGGACACGGCACCGACCTGGTGCCCGGCACGGCCGACACGCTGCAGACCACTCGCGACCGACGGCGGCGCCTCGACCTGGATCACCAGATCGACCGCACCCATGTCGATGCCGAGCTCCAGACTGCTCGTCGCGACGACACAGGGGAGTCGGCCGGACTTCAGATCAGCTTCGATCAGGGCTCGCTGCTCCTTGCTCACCGAACCGTGGTGAGCTTTGGCGATCAGCGGCGGCGCAGCCAGCGAGGCACCCGACTGCGCCATCAGTTGCGCCGGTGATCCAGCGTCGGGTAGCTCGAGCTCGGCTCGCTCGGCGGCGATCTCGTTCAGCCTGGCGGTCAGTCGCTCGGCGAGGCGCCGTGAGTTCGAGAAGACGATGGTGGAGCGGTGCGCCGAGATCAGGTCGAACACGTGCTCCTCGACATGCGGCCAGATCGACGCGTGCTGTGGCGGACCGGCTGCGGAACCCGACGTCTCGATCTCGGTGTTGGCCAGCTCGGCCATGTCCTCGACCGGTACGACGACGCTCAGATCCCATTGCTTCGTGAACTTGGGCTGCACTACGGTCACCGGCCGCTCGCCACCCAGGAAGCGGGCGACCTCCTCGACCGGCCGAACCGTCGCGGACAACCCGATCCGCTGCGCCGGCTTCGGCAGCAGTGCATCGAGACGTTCCAGGGTGAGGGCCAGATGCGCGCCACGTTTGGTGCCGGCGACGGCGTGCACCTCGTCGACGATCACCGTCTCCACGCCGCGCAGCGACTCGCGTGCCTGCGAGGTGAGCAGAAGGAACAGGGATTCGGGCGTGGTGATCAGGATGTCGGAGGGCTTGGTGGCGAACTTGCGCCGCTCGTTCGCCGGGGTGTCGCCGGAGCGGACCGCGACCTCGACCTCGCGTGGTGTGTCGCCCAGCCTCCGTGCGGTCTCGCGGATGCCGATCAGCGGGGCGCGAAGGTTGCGCTCGACGTCGACCGCGAGGGCCTTCAACGGAGAGACATAGAGCACCCGGCAGCGCAGCTTCGGGTCGTCCGGTGGCGGCACGGTGGCCAGCCGGTCGAGGGCCCAGAGGAAGGCGGCCAGCGTCTTCCCGGAGCCGGTCGGGGCGACGACCAGCGCGTCCCGGCCCGCGGTGATGGCGTCCCACGCCTCGAGCTGGGCCGGGGTGGCCGCCTCGAAGACGTCGCCGAACCACGCCCGGGTCGCGGGCGAGAAGCGGCTGAACGCGCCTGATCTCTGCATGCCTCCATCTTGCCGGGTGCCGCCGACAGTCTTCTGCGAGCGGCACCGGCGGCCGAAGTGTCCCCCTCTTCTGGAATGATCGGGCGCATGAAGAACCGCGTGCGCGCTGCGCTCATCGGCATCGCCTGCCTGGTCGCGCTGACCGGCTGCGTGAAGGTCGACGCCGACCTCAAGGTGAATTCGAACGAGACCGTCTCCGGGACGATGAAGCTGGGGGTCGACAAGCAGGTGCTCGAGTCCAGCGGCCAGTCGCTGGACAAGGTCCGCGAACAGGTGGAGCAGGGGGTCAAGCAGACCACCACCGACGGCGTCACCTGCAAGCCGTTCGATGACGACAAGTACATCGGGTCCAACTGCAAGTTCGACAACGTGCCGTTCAGCAAGATGGGTTCGTCGACGGAGGACGGCGTCGGGTTCCGCAAGGAAGGCGACAAGATCCACGTCACCGTCAAGGGGATGGACCTGGGCAAGGCGGCCGATACCGGTGGCACGCCGGTGATCAACTTCAAGATCACCATGCCGGGCAAGATCACCGCGCACGACAGTGGCGCCAAGGTCGACGGCCGCACCGCGACGTACGACAGTCTGGACAAGCTCGGCAACGTCGACCTGGTGTCCGAGGCGGGCAGCAGTTTCCCGGCGTGGGCGCTCATCCTGATCATCGTGCTGGTGCTGTTGGTGATCGGCGCCGTGGTTTTCTTCGTACTACGGAGTCGCAAGACGGCCGCGCAGCAGCAGTACCCGGGTCAATACGGCCAGTACCCCGGCCAGCCGCAGCCTGGTGGCCAGTGGGGACCCCAGTACGGCGGGCAGCCGGGCCAGGGTGGGCCGTATGGTCAGCCGGGTCCGGGCGGGCCGCAGTACGGGCCTCCGCAGCAGTATGGCCAGCCGGGACCTGCGCCGCAGTACCCGGGACAGCCCCAGCCTGGGCAGTACCCGGGCCCGCAGCAGCCTGGACAGCAGCAGCCGGGGCAGTGGGGGCCGCCACCGCAGCAGGGCCCGGCTCCGCAGGGTCCGCCGCAGCAGGGCCAGCCGGGGCAGGGCGGCTGGGGACAGCCTGGGCCGCAGGGACAGCCTCCGCAGCAAGGTGGTTGGGGTCAGCCGCCGCAGCAGGGCGGACAGCAGGGCGGCTGGAACCGTCCGGACAATGACGGGCAGGCATGAGACTGACTGAATTCTGGGACCGGATGGATCGCCATCTCGGTCCCGCCTACTCACGCACCTGGGCGGAGACCCAGGTGGTGAGTGGCCTTGGTGGCCGGACGGTCACCGAGGCGTTGGCCCAGGGTGAGCACGCCAAGACTGTTTGGCGTGCTGTCTGGGCGCATCTCCAGCTACCGCCCAGCGAGCGCTGAAAGCTCAGGCAGACCAGCCGGTTCTCGCTGCCCACTCCTCGGCTGGTAGGTAGACGAGATCGCAGACCGGGTCCTTGAGATCGGCATAGTCGCCGACAGAGTCGAACGGCAGAGCTGCCGCCCGGCGCTTGAACTCGCCGTACGCCGCAGCAGTGTCCGGGTGGGCGCGTAGATAGTCACGGAAGAGCAGGGCATACCGCTGGTTGGCGCGGCCGTCTACCCGGATGTGCAGGTTTACGCGACGTCTGTACATGGGCTCGACGACTAGCCTTTTCACCCACTGGAGTTCGTCCTCGGGTAGGCCTGGCACGGGATGGTCACGGCGTGGTGGGCGCAGTTCCCAGTCGGCAGCCACAAGTAGCTGGGCTGCTTCGTCCAGTTCGGGTTCGGTGGCGACTGTCGCCTGGATGTCGAGGATGTCCTTGGCAGGAAGGCGCGGTACCGATGTCGAGCCGATGTGGTCGACGCGGACCGCAGTACTGCCGAGGATCCGGTGGATGACCTCGGCGGTCTTCGCGTACTGCGCCGGCCAGGTCTCGTCCGGACGAACGATCGCGATCGCGCTCATGGCGCAGATCATTCCAGTCCGGGGCAGTTCGCGGACAGGGGTTTGCTCAGGAGGGGGTTTGCTCAGAGCGGCTTGACCCGGAAGGACCCGGTGTGGAGCAGCTCTGCCGCGGCGTACGCGGCCTTGCGGATGCCCTTGCGCTCGTCGAAGAAGCCGCCGACGACACCGACGGCCGGAAGCTTGCCGATGATCCTGGCGCCGATGCTGCCGCGCGGGCGATCCTCGAACACTTCACCGAGTCCGCCGAGCAGCTTGCTGATCCGCCAGACCAAGCGGACTCCCTTGCGCAGCCCTGCTTCCTCGGACTCGTCACCGAAGCCAAGTTGCTTGGCCACGTCCTGACCAGCCGCAGTCGGCTCGTCGTACTCGAGTACTGCGTCCGGCGTGATCGGGCGAGCAGTGAGCACCCTGGCGATCACCGCGGTGCGATCGGCGTGCGCCTCGACGCCGTACTCACGACAGACGGCCCCGATCACCATCGCCTGTACTGCGGCGCCCAGGGTGTCCTTGATCGGCAGGGTGTCGGCGGCCGCGCCGCTGAGCCGGGGGAGTCCGGCGACGACCGCGGCGAAACCGCCGAGCCGCTCGACCCACCATTCGCAGCGCTTGGCCAGTGGCAGCGCCGGCCACTCGGCGTGCCCGGGCACCTTCATCAGCAGGAGCCGGTCGATCGCGAGGATCAGGCCCTTCTCGGCCAGGTTGGGCTGCTCCTGCGCGGAGTACTCGGCGAGAGTGCTGCGGATGCCGAACGGGTCCTGGGTGCGGAGCGCGTCCAGCACCGAGTCGATGCCGAACTCGACCCGGCTGAGAGCCAGGACAACGGCGGAATCAGGGACATCCGGGCGCTCGGTCACGGTCGCCAGGGTAGACACTCTGCGGGCCAGAGCAGATGTTGGGGCAACTTCGGCGTGTCACTTGCGGTTCGAACACGTGTTCGGGTTAGTTTGTCCCGTACGAAGTTCGCTGGTGTGGGTCGAGTTGTCCACAGATTTCGGGTTGCACCGAAAACTGTCCTACCGAACCCATACCGTCTCTGGCGACAAAGAAATCCTCCGGGCGGCTGGACAGCGGCCCCGATCACTAGATGGGTTAGGTGGCAGTCAGATGGCTGGTGCAGCGGCGAGTGCGGCGGCGGCGGAACGTAAGGCCGGGGATCGCGAGAAGGCGCTGGCGACCGCGTTGACGCAGATCGAGCGGCAGTGCGGCAAGGGCTCGGTGATGCGGCTGGGTGAGCAGGGCCGGGCGCCGATCGAGGTCATTCCGACCGGGTCGATCGCGCTCGACATCGCGCTCGGGATCGGCGGTCTGCCGCGCGGCCGGGTGGTGGAGATCTACGGCCCGGAGTCCTCGGGTAAGACGACGGTGGCGCTGCACGCGGTCGCCAACGCGCAGCGAGCCGGCGGGATCGCGGCGTTCATCGACGCGGAGCACGCGCTCGACCCCGACTACGCGCAGAAGCTCGGCGTCGACACCGACGCACTGCTGGTCTCGCAGCCGGACTCCGGTGAGCAGGCGCTGGAGATCGCCGACATGCTGATCCGCTCCGGCGCGATCGACATCGTCGTGATCGACTCGGTCGCCGCGCTGGTGCCCCGGGCCGAGATCGAGGGCGAGATGGGTGACAGCCACGTCGGTCTGCAGGCCCGGCTGATGAGCCAGGCGCTGCGCAAGATGACCGGTGCGGTCAGCGGGACCAACACGACCGCGATCTTCATCAACCAGCTGCGCGAGAAGATCGGCGTCATGTTCGGCTCGCCGGAGACCACCACCGGTGGTAAGGCGCTGAAGTTCTACGCATCGGTCCGGCTCGACGTACGCCGGATCGAGTCGCTCAAGGACGGCACCGACTTCGTCGGCAACCGGACCCGGGTCAAGGTCGTGAAGAACAAGGTGGCCCCGCCGTTCAAGCAGGCCGAGTTCGACATCATCTACGGCCAGGGCATCAGCCGCGAGGGCAGCCTGCTCGACCTCGGCGTGGAGCAGGGCTTCGTCCGCAAGGCCGGCGCCTGGTTCACCTACGAAAGCGACCAGCTCGGCCAGGGCCGGGAGAACGCGCGGAACTTCCTGCGCGACAACCCCGATCTGGCCAACGAGCTGGAGAAGAAGATCAAGGAGAAGATGGGCATCGGCCCGACCTTGGACAAGCCGGTCGACGCCAAGGCGCCGGTCGAGGTCGATGTCGACTTCTGACCCCACCCGGTCTCCCGGCGCGAACCGTCCGGGCAGCTCCAAGAAGTCACTACCGGAGCTGCCCGACGGAGTCCGCCGGGGACTAGCCGGAATCACCCGGCCGAAACCGGCGGTGCCTGACGAGGAACGCCCACCCGTCGAGCCCCTCCCATGGTTCCGCGACGGCGATCCCCAGAGCACCGCCGACTCGCGCTCCACGAAGCGGCCCAAGCGATCCGCAGCCCCCACCAGGCGGGCTGCGGATGAGACCGACGGGCTGACCGGGTCCACAGACAGTGCAGTCGGATCCGCGCGCTCCGCCGGATCCGCTCGATCGCCCCGGTCCGCCGGATCGGTCGCGGGTGATCGGTCCGGCAGCGGCCGCCGTACAGGCAAGGCAGGCAGCCGCCGCGGAAAGTCCAGCGACGGCAGTGCCGCCGAAGCCGATGAGCACTATGGCTGGTCAACCACCCCTGACGAGTCGATCGACTTCCCGGACGCCCCCAGCTCACTCCGCAGCCGTTCGGGCAACGCCGGAGAGTTCAGAAGCCGCCGAGACGAAGCCCGAGCATTCGCGGCTGCGCTCCCGGAAGACGAGCACCCGTCTCCCGATCGCCCAGAAGCAGCCCAACCCTTCACCGACATCTGGGGCACCCCCGAAGCACCCGCCATCCGCTCAACCGAAACCAAGCCACTCCCAGACGTCTGGGGCGACACAGAGGGCCGCGCCGCCCGCACCGCCAAGCCCAAAACGTTCACAGATTTCTGGGGTGACAAGGACGAGCCCGGCACCGACTCAAACGAAACCAAGGCACCGACAGACGCCTCAGGCAACAAAACCTCACCCGCAACCCGCACCAAGACATTCACCGACGTCTGGGGCGAAGAGGAATCGCCGCCGATCCACTCAACTGGAGTCAAGCCCGCGGCCGATCCGAGACCCTCAAGCCGCTCCATCGAGCCGCTCGCGGCTGCTTCGGAGGAGCCAGGATCTTTCGCCGATCACTCAACCGCCCCCACCGCTGCTCCGGACGAATCGAACGCCTCCGCCCGGAGTTCCGCCGGGTCGACAGAGTCTGGCGGAACCTCAAGTGGTCCCGACTGGTTCGGCGATCCCGGAGATCCTTCGGACCGCCCCGAATGGACCGTCGGCTCCCGAACGAACAGCTCACCCACCACCACCTCGACCTCAGCCTCCCCGTCGACCTCATCTCGAAGCAGCTCCCGCTCAGCCAAAGGGAAGTCAACCTCAGCCCACAAGAAGTCAGAGTTGGCTCACGAGGAGTCAGCCTCGGTCCGCGACGAGTCAGCCCTGGAGTCGGAGCCTGGTCAGGTGTCTTCACCGAATTCCGTACCAACTCAGGCCAGGTCGTCTGAGCTCGGTCAGACGTCGGCGGAGGGCTTTGCTGGACCTCCTTCCGATGGGCTTGGTGGGTCGTCTTCGGAGGGTGCGGCTGGAGGGTCGTCGCGGGGAAGAGCGCGGCGGCCTGGGATGCGGCGGACTCGGAAGTTCGGGGGTGGGCAGGCGAGGGTGTCCGCTGAGTCGGACTTGGATCTGGCGGCGGATCCAGCTCAGGTGGCTCGGTCGATTCTGTTGGACAAGTTGACGGGACAGCCGCGGACGCGTGCCGAGTTGGCTGATCTGCTGGCTGAGCGGGAGATTCCCGACGAGGTGGCGGACGAGGTGCTCGATCGCTTCACCGAGGTCGGACTGATCGACGACGCCGCCTTCGCGAACGCCTGGGTCGAATCACGCCATCGCGGTCGTGGTCTGGGCAAGCGCGCCCTCGCCCAAGAACTCCGCCGTCGCGGAGTCGACGACGAACTCGCCCGCGACGCCCTCGACGAACTCGACCCGGACCAGGAAGAAGCCACCGCCCGCGAGTTGGTCCGCAAGAAACTCCGCTCGATGCGTTCCCTCGAACGTCAGGTAGCCATGCGCCGCCTCCTCGGCCTCCTCGCCCGCAAGGGCTATCCCGGCGGACTCGCCATGACCGTCATCAAACAAGAACTCGACGCCAGCGACGAGGAACTCCCCCTCCTCAACGACTCCGGCCTAGAACTCGAGTAGCCCAACCCCCTCAGCCCGCTCGGCGCGGCGAACCGACGACCACGCCGTTCTCCTGGGCCAGTCGAACCACGTACCCAGTCGAAATCGGCGTCGGCGGCTGAGGCTCAGGTGGTGTTCGGCTCAGTGCGTGCCGGTGGAGCGGCCGGGATCGCGGGGTGTTCCGCGGCAGTATCGGCGGGTTGAGGCTCAGGTGGCGTTCGGGTCAGTGTGCCGATGGAGAGCGCTTGGGTGCGTGCCGACGGACAGGAGGTGTCCTGTTGGGGCGTCTGCTTCACGCTTGAGTTGCGGGGGCGGGAGCAGGATTGGGGGGATACCTCCTGTCCGCCGGTACGGCGGTTGGTGGGGGCTGGGGTGGGAGCGGCCGCGTGGTTAGGGGGCGGATGGTGTGGAGGAATGGTGGGGTGCGGGGGATCGGCGGGGGTGTGCGCGGCGAGGGACGTTGACGGGTGGGGGCGAACGGTGTCTGATCCGGAGTGTGGACTGGTTGTTTGTGACCGGTCCGTAGGCTGAGATTTTCGTCCGATCCGCCCCTGACACCTCTCGGAGGGTGCACATGAACGATTTCCAGGAACAGGCGAAGAACTGGCTCCGGAATGTCGTCAAGCAAGACCCGGACAAGATCAAGGCGGGCGTCGAAAAGGCCGGCGACCTGATCGACAAGCAGACCGGCGGGAAGTATGCCGACAAGATCGACTCCGTGCAGGAGAAGGTCGGCCAGTACGTCGATTCGCAATCCGCCAAGGGAACTCCCGGTACCTCCGAAACCTCTCCGGAGTCCACCGATAGCACCAGTGCAGACCCGACCCAGCCCCCGACGTCAGACACAACAACTGACGCCGCAGCAGGCGACGACACGACGGGCAGCGCCGAATCCGCCGGGGACGCGACGAGCTCCACGGCTGATGAACCGAGCGCCACTGATGACAATGCGGGCGATCAGGCGGGCGCTGCGGACGATGCGGCGGGTGACGAGACCGGTGTAGCTGGCGATGCCGCTGGGGATGAGAGTGCTGCGGCGGGGGATTCGGCGGCAGATGACGCGACGGCTTCGGCGGATGACGCTGGTGTGGCGGCTGAGACCGGGCCAGATGACGGGGCGCCTGAGGCGGAGAGTCAGGCGCAGGACCCGACGGACGTCGATCCCACTGTGGTTGGCGGCGAAGCGCCTGATGTGGCTGACCAGCCGAGTAGTTCGGCCGGCTCGAATGCTGACGGAGCCGGGACCGGTGCGACGGCGACCGGCACGGACCAAGGTCTTCCAGGTCTCCGCGACTGACAGCTCAAACCCCAGCTCAGGCCCCGCGGCGAGTTGTATCCCGCGGGGCCGAGCTCTGTCCGCAGGCGGATGAGTACCTACGGTGATACCCCCAAGGGTGATGGCGGGGGTGAGGGGTTGGCGGGGGTGGCGGGGTTCTGGGGGTGAGAGGGATAGGGGGTGGGACAGACCGTGATGTGAGGGGTGGGTGTTTGTCTTGACCCTGTGGATAGCCGCGCTTAGCCTCGGGATCAGTAAGGGATCACTCCACCTGACGGTGGCGGATATAGCACCGGCGGGCCGGTTGATCACCGGCTGACCCGCCGGAACGATGAACACGAGAGCACGCTCGACCGAGCTGAAAGACGGACCACCGCGACTCCGATCGCGGCGGGAATATGACTGACAAGGCACCGCCTCACGAAGGTTGGTGTCTTTCGCCGTACCGTCGTCCGACCGCACAAGTGGACCATCCCTTCGTCGCAGCCAAAGTCACGCCCAGCGTGACTCCGAAGAGGGGAGACGCCGATGTCACTCGCGGCCATGCCGGTAGCGGCGTCAATCGGGCTGGTGCTGATCGGCCTGCTGATCGTGGGTCTCCTCGCCTGGATCGGGCTGACGCTGTCCCGCCGCAAGGAGGCCGACGCGTCGGCTGCCCTGAACGCGGCCGAGGCGACGGCGAAGCTGGAGGCTGCCACCATCACGGCCGGTGCGAAGGCGGCGGCCGAGTCGGTCCGCCGGCAGGCCGAGGAGGAAGCCGCGGTACTGCGGGTTCGGGCCGAGGCCGCTGAGCAGCGCGCGGAGGAGATCCGCCGGGGCGCCGAGGATCGCGCGTCCGAAGTACGGCGTGAGGCTGAGCAACGGGCTTCCGATGTACGCCGGGAGGCCGAGCTCGAGGCTCAATCGATCCGTGATGATCTGCGCGAGCAGCGACTCGAGATGGAGCGGCGCGAGCACCGGCTGACCGAGCGCGAGGAGCGCCTCGACGAACAGCACCGGGCGACCGAGGAGCGGCAGAACGATCTGGCGGTCCAGCTCGCGGAGCTCGATCAGCGGAAGGCCGAGATCCGCGATCTCGAGGACGAACGCCGGCGGATCCTCGAAGGCGTCGCGAACCTGACCACCGAGCAGGCGAAGGCCGAGTTGGTCGCCGCGATCGAGGACGAGGCGAAGCGGCACGCGCATTCGATCGTCCGCGACATCGAACGCCAGGCGCAGGACGAGGGTGAGGTCAAGGCGCGCAAGATCATCACCGGCGCGGTCCAGCGACTCGCCTCCGAGCAGACCAGCGAGTCCGTGGTCTCCGTCGTGCACCTGCCCAGCGACGACATGAAGGGCCGGATCATCGGCCGCGAGGGGCGCAACATCCGGTCGTTCGAGCAGACGACTGGCGTCAATCTGATCATCGACGACACTCCTGAGGCCGTTCTGCTGTCTTGTTTTGATCCGGTACGCCGGGAGACCGCGCGGCTGACTCTGGACTCGCTGGTGCTCGACGGCCGGATTCATCCGAGCCGGATCGAGGAGATCTACGAGCGGAGCAAGGGCGAGGTCGCCGAGTTGTGCCAGCGGGCTGCCGAGGACGCGATGGCGGAGGTCGGGATCACCGACCTGCATCCGGAGTTGGTCCGGACGATGGGGCTGCTGCGCTACCGCACGTCGTACGGGCAGAACGTGCTCAAGCATCTGGTCGAGTCCGCGCACATCGCCTCGATGATGGCGGCCGAGCTCGGGCTTGATGCGAAGCGGTGCAAGCGCGGGGCGTTCCTGCACGACATCGGTAAGGCGCTCACGCACGAGTCCGAGGGCAGTCACGCGATCGTTGGAGCGGAACTCGCGCGGAAGTATGGCGAGGATGACGATGTCGTGCACTGCATCGAGGCGCACCACAACGAAGTCGAAGTACGGACCGTTGAAGCTGTGCTGACGCAGGCGGCTGACGCGGTGAGTGGTGGCCGGCCGGGGGCGCGGCGGGAGTCGCTCGAGGCGTATGTCCAGCGGCTGGAGCGGCTGGAGGAGATCGCCATGCATCACGACGGGGTCGAGAAGGTGTTCGCGATGCAGGCCGGGCGGGAGATCCGGGTGATGGTGCTGCCGGACGCGGTCGACGACATCGCGGCGCAGGTGATGGCGCGCGACATCGCCAAGCAGGTCGAGGAGGAACTCACCTACCCCGGCCAGATCCGCGTCACCGTAGTCCGCGAATCCCGCGCCACCGAGGTCGCCAAGTAGCGGATCCCCGTACGCCGCACGTCGCGCCGGCATCCGCGTCGCTCAACCGAGCAGCCGGTCCGGCGTACGTCGCGCCGGCATCCGCGTCGCTCAACCAAGCAGCCGGTACGACGTACGTCGCGCTGGGACCCGCGTCGGACGACCGGGCACCCGGTGCGGCGAAGGTCGCGCCGGGCACCCGGTACGGCGAAGGTCGGACCGGGATCAGCTTCGGCAAACGGGCCACCGAATACGGCGTACCGGCTGCCGTGTTGGTCGTACATCGGCCAGGTTCAGCGTGGATCGGCGTACTTTGCTCGCCACTGCGGGGCCTCGAAGGGGGAGCCGTAGATTCGGGTTTCTCGGGCGACTTTGCCTTGGGAGAACTCGACGATGTTGGCAACGTGGTAGATCTCGCCGGCGTAGTTCGATCGGCCGAGGACGACGAACGTGTCGCCGGCGCCGAGGATCTGCTGGATCTCGATCGACGGCGGGTTCGGGTACTCCTGTTGCATCGCGCGCATCGTGTCCCGCCCGGTGATCTGCTCGCCGGACTGCGGCATCACCAGCACGTAGTCGTCGGTCCGCAACTCGTGCTCGGCCTCGGCGGACAATGCCAGTTGCCCGTCCATCGGCCACAACCGCTCCAGCAGTTCCCGATTCCGATCGGTCATCCCGGCCACCCCCTTCGGAGAATCCCAGTCTGCGCCGAAATCCTTTAGCCAGGCTTAAAGCCCTCGGCTACCTTCGGACAATGCTCGACATCCGGCCGGCGGAACAGCACGAACTCGACGCCCTCATCGCCGCCGCGCAATCACCCGCGACGCGCGAACACCACCGCGAGCGCTGGGCCCAGCAACTCAGTGGCGAGGCGGTCTACCTGCTCGCGCGAGAGAACGGCCAGGTGGTCGGACACACCATGCTGCGGCGCCACAGCTGGTATCCCGAGGTACAGGCCGGCCCGGATCCCGCCGAGATCAACGCGTTGCACGCCTACGAGCAAGGGCGCGGCATCGGTACGGCGATCATCGCCGCGGCCGAGGAGCTCGCGCGGGAGTGGGGGTACGCCGCGATCGGCCTAGGCGTCGGACCTGACAACACCGGCGCCCGACGGCTCTACGAACGACTCGGCTACCGCGACTGGGACGGCCCGCAGGTGCGCGACGAGTGGACCGAGAAGGACGCGGACGGACGCGTCCTCGTCACCCACCGCGATCTCTGCACCTACCTGATCAAGCCTCTTTAGCTGGGTGCTCCTGGTAGGCGACCGGTGTGACGTCGATCTGTTCCTCGATCGCGTACTCGTGGGGAGCGGTGTCGTACTGCTCTTCGATCCCCGGTTTGATCAGCGTGATGTCTTCCTGACGCTGCTGGTTCACGACCCGGTACGACAGCCAGAGCCCGGCCAGGCCGCCGAGCATGATGACGATGCCGACCACGGTGAGGTTCACCGGCCCCGAGCCGTGCCGTACGGCGAAGGCAAGGATGGCACCCGCTGCGATCAGCAGGATGCCCACGTTGATTCGCATCATTGCCCCTTTCCCCGGCAGGGCGGTACCAATCAACGGTGACCAATTGTTGATCCCCGTTCACTCTCAGTACCCAATCAAATGCTTGCCATGCACAAGCGTCAACCCGCCAAGGCCGAGCGGACGAGGTCGAGGCGGCGGTCGAGGTGCCGCCATTGCTCGGCGCCCCACAGCTCCAGCCCTTCGCGCGCATCGGCGAGTTCGTGCGGCGACCGATCGCCTTCGGAGAGAACGACGACGCGCGCCGTGAAATCGTCCAGAGCCCGGCGAAGCAAAAAGAACGCGAACGACTCGATCCGCAGCGGCCGCCGCGGATAGACCTCGAGCACGATGCCGAACGCGCGCCCGTCGACAGGCTGCACGCCGTGCAGCAACAGCGACAGGTCGTACTCCGGTGGCGCGAGTCGCACGTCGTCCCAGTCGAGCAGGCTGATTCGTCCCTCGTCATCGACCAGGATGTTGTTGCCGATCAGATCGGTGTGAGTCACCACGAACGATCCGGGCGCCGCCAGTGCCCTTCCCCGCAATTCATCGAGGAGATCGAGCTGGCCCGCCAGTTCTCTCTCGTACCGCCTCAGCACGGACCCGCCCCGGTACGGCCGCAAGCGCTCTCGCGGTCCCACCGCGAACTCCTCGCGGAACGGCAGGTCGAGCCGAAGGGAATGCAGTTGGCCGATCGTCCGGCCGACTTCCTCCAGCACCGGTCGCGGGCAGACCGGCCATTCCGGCGGAGACTGTCCGGCGAGGAACGGGAACAACGCGATCACGCCGGCCTGGATCCGCGCCGACAGCTGGCGATCTCTTGTCGCCAAGGGATAAGGCACCCGCAACCCTTGCTCATGGAGCTCCTGCACGATCGGCAGCCGCGCCAAGGCTCCAGGGGCCTCACGGGGCCAGAGCTTCAGGAAATACTGCGATTTTCCGGCCCACAGCCGATAACCGGCCGTGCCCCAACCAACCGGTACGAACTCCATCGCCGTGACCGTCAGCCCGTAGTACAGGTGAACGGCGGAAGTCAGGCTGCCTCGGTCGACGGCCGGTTCGATCAGCATGCGGTCAGCGGAAGGCGGCCTGGCCGGTGAGGGCCTGGCCGATCACCAGTTGATGGACCTCCGAGGTGCCCTCGTAGGTGAGGACGGATTCGAGGTTGTTGGCGTGCCGCATGATCGGATACTCACCGCTGATCCCGTTGGCGGCGAGGATCGTGCGGCACTCGCGGGCGATCGCGATCGCCTCGCGGACGTTGTTCAGCTTGCCGACGCTGACCTGCTCCGGACGCAGCGCGCCCTTCTCCTTCAGCCGGCCGAGGTGCACCGCGAGCAGGATCCCCTTGTTCAGCTCGACGCTCATGTCGGCGAACTTCGCCTGGGTCAGCTGGTACGCCGAGAGTGGCTTGTCGAACACCTGGCGATCGGCGGCGTAATCCAGCGCCGTCTCCAGGCAGTCCCGGGCCGCACCCATCGCGCCGAAGATGATCCCGAACCGCGCCTCGTTCAGGCACCCGAGCGGCCCCGACAGACCGCGTGCCTCCGGCAACATCGCCGACGCCGGCAGCCGAACGTCCTCGAGCACCAGCTCGGACGTCACCGACGCCCGCAACGACATCTTCCGGGTGATCTCCGGCGCCGAGAACCCCGGCGTAGCGGTCGGCACGACGAAGCCACGCACCCCGTCCTCGGCCCGCGCCCAGACCACCGCCACCTCGGCGACCGACCCGTTGGTGATCCACATCTTCGAACCGTTCAGCACCCAGTCGTCACCGTCGCGGCGGGCGTTCGTGCGCATGCCGGCCGGGTTCGACCCGAAGTCCGGCTCGGTCAGCCCGAAGCATCCGATCGCCTCGCCGGCCGCCATCCGTGGCAGCCACTCGGTCTTCTGCTCCTCGCTGCCGTACTTCCAGATCGCATACATCGCCAGCGACCCCTGCACCGAGACCAGGGACCGCATCCCCGAATCGGCCGCCTCGATCTCCAGGCAGGCCAGCCCATAGGCGACCGGCCCCACCCCGGCACATCCGTAGCCGGTCAGGTGCATCCCGAGGAAGCCGAGCGAGCCCAGCTCCTTGGCCAGTTCGCGCGCCGGGATCGTCGCGTCCTCGAACCACTCGGGCAGCTGCGGGCGCAGCCGCTCGTCGGCGAACCTGCGAGCGGTGGCCCGGATATCGAGCTCCTCGGAGGTCAGCAGCGAGTCGACGTCGACGAGATCCAGCGAAACGGTCATGACGTCACGCTATCCGCAACCGGCCCGGCCGTGCTTTCAGATATCCACAACCCGCTGTGGCCCTGCTCACCGCGCAGTACGACGCCCGGCTACTTGCGATACCAGGGCCACCACCAGTGCCGCTTGCGTGGATGCCGTACGACGATGCTCCCGTGCCGCGCCTCGCCGGTGACGCGGAGCCGCACCCCGCCGGGCGCAGGCGCACCCGCCTTGTTCGCCGCCGTGCCGTGCACCATGTCGATGTCGTCGATGTTGATGCTCCAGCCCGGCGGCACGATCATCACGATCGAGCTGTGCTTGATCCGCGCGTCGACGTGCACCTCCCGCCAGGGGATCACCGCGTCGGTGAAGTCGAGCCGGATCGAGGAGTGCTCGCCGACCGCGACCACCCGCTCCGGAACCTGCCATGCGCCCTCGCGTTTCTGCGCGCTGTGCCGGCCGCGGATCACCATCTCCACCGAGTTGCTGCCGTGCGGGAGCGGGACCAGATCGGCCGTCGCCGTCCGCAACTCCAGCTCGGTCTTGGCCGAGTAGATCTGGGTCAGCCGCTCGTCCAGTTCCTGGAAATCCAGCCGGCCGTCGCTGTGCGCTTCCTGCACCACCGAGGCGGCTCGTTCGCGGTCGTTGTCAGAGGCCCGGCGCTCGGGCGGCGGCTGTTCCAGACTCATAGAGGTAAAGGTAGCGCCGGGACCGGGCGAATCGCCTCCGCGCGGGCTGACCTGGGAGAATGAGCGGCGTGAATCCGCGCAGCGTCGTCATCCTCGGCTCGACCGGCTCGATCGGGACCCAGGCCCTCGAGCTGATCAGCCGCAACCGGGAGAGGTTCCGGGTGCTCGCGATCTCCGGCGGCGGGCACCGCGTCGGCCTCCTCGCGCAGCAGGCGTTGGACTTCGAGGTCGAGGTGGTCGCGGTCGCGAAGGCTACTGTGGCGCAGGATCTCCAGCTGGCTTTCTATGCAGAGGCCAAGCGCCGCGGCTACGCACAGGGCCAGTTCCGGATCCCCAAGATCATCACCGGTCCGGACGCCTCCGCCGAGCTCGCCGGGATGGCCTGTGACGTAGTACTCAACGGCATCACCGGCTCGGTCGGGTTGCAGTCGACATTGGTCGCCCTGGACGCCGGTACGACGCTCGCCCTCGCGAACAAGGAATCGCTCGTGGTCGGCGGCCCGTTGGTGATGAAGCGGGCCAAGCCGGGCCAGATCGTGCCGGTCGACTCCGAGCACAGCGCACTCGCCCAGTGCCTGCGGGCCGGGACGATGGACGAGGTACGCCGACTGGTCGTGACCGCGAGCGGTGGGCCCTTCCGTGGCCGGACCAGGGCCGAGATGACCGATGTCACGCCGGAGCAAGCGGCCCAGCACCCGACCTGGGACATGGGCCCGGTGATCACCATCAACTCGGCGAACCTGTTCAACAAGGGTCTCGAGGTGATCGAGGCACACCTTCTCTACGGCTTGCCGATGGACCGGATCGAGGTGGTCGTCCACCCGCAGTCGATCGTCCACTCGATGGTGGAGTTCTTCGACGGCGCGACCATCGCCCAGGCGTCGCCGCCCGATATGCGGTTGCCGATCGCGCTCGCCCTCGGCTGGCCCGAACGGATTCCGGACGCGGCGGCCGGTTGCGATTGGACCAAGGCGTCCAGCTGGGAGTTCGAGCCGCTCGACGACGAGGCGTTCCCGGCGGTGCAGCTGGCCCGGGAGGCGGGGGAGCGCGGCGGCACGGCGCCCGCAGTACTGAATGCCGCGAACGAGGTCTGTGTGGAGGCGTTCCGGCAGGGCCGGCTGCCGTTCCTCGGAATCATCGACACCGTGGCCCGGATTGTGACCGAACACGACGTACCCTCGTACGAGGAACTGTCCATCGACGACGTACTCGCCGCGGACGCCTGGGCCCGGACGAGGGCCCGTGAACTGACCGCTACCGACCAGCGCCGGGAGACCACACAGGCATGAGCGCACTCCTCACTTTCCTCGGGATCGTGCTGTTCGTCGTCGGCATCCTGGTGTCCGTCGCGCTGCACGAGATGGGCCACATGCTGCCCGCCAAGGCGTTCGGCATGAAGGTGACCCAGTTCTTCGTCGGCTTCGGCCGGACGGTCTGGTCCACCAAGCGCGGCGAGACGGAGTACGGGTTCAAGGCGATCCCGGCCGGTGGGTTCGTGCGGATCATCGGGATGATGCCGCCAGCCAAGGGACAGGACCCGACGAAGGTCCGCAAGGCCAACACCGGCCCGATCCAGTCCCTGGTGGAGAACGCGCGGAACGCGGAGTACGAGACGATCGACGCGGCCGACAACGGCCGGCTGTTCTACCAGAAGGTGTGGTGGAAGAAGTTGATCGTGATGGCGTCCGGGCCGCTGGTGAATGTCGCGATCGCGTTCTTGCTGTTCGCCGGGCTGTTCATGTTCTACGGCGCCAACGTCGCGCAGACCACGGTCTCCACGGTGACCGACTGCGTGATCCCGGCGTCCCAGGCGTCGGCCGACCGCAAGTGCACGCCGAGTGACAAGGAATCGCCGGCCAAGGCCGCGGGCTTCCAGGTCGGCGACAAGATCGTGTCCTTCAACGGGACCGCGATCAAGACCTGGGACGACCTGACCCCGCTGATCCGGGCGAACACCGACAAGCCGGCCACGATCGTTGTCGAGCGCAACGGTCAGCAGACCACCCTGCAGACCAACACGATCCTCAATCAGGTGGTGGACAAGGAAGGCTCGGACAAGCTGGTCTCGGTCGGCTTCCTGGGCGTCTCTCCCGAGATGAAGGTCGAGCGGCAGGACTTCGGCTTCGTCGTCGACAAGATGGGTGAGCTGACCGTCGCGACGGTCAAGGCGCTCGGCCACTTCCCGGAGAAGCTGGTCGGCGTCGCGAAGTCGATCGTCGGCGGCGACCGTGACGAGGACAGCCCGATGAGCGTCGTCGGCGCCAGCCGGGTGGCCGGCGAGGTCGCGTCGAACGACGCGCTGACCGGCGGTCAGCGGATCGCCTTCCTGGTCTCGCTGCTCGCCTCGCTGAACCTGTTCCTTGCCCTGTTCAACTTCATCCCGCTGCTGCCGCTGGACGGCGGGCACATGATCGGCGCCATCTGGGAAGGCCTCCGGCGCGGCTTCGCGAAGCTGTTCGGCCGGCCCGATCCCGGGTACGTCGACGTCGCCAAGCTGCTGCCGATCGCCTATGTGGCGGCCAGTTTCATCGTGGTGATGGGCGTGCTGCTCGTCATCGCCGACATCGTCAACCCGATCAAGCTGTTCAACGGATAACACCTCACCTCAACGGTTAAAGGAAAAATGAGCATCTCCCTGGGCATGCCCGCGCTGCCTCCGCCGACCCTCGCCCCGCGCCGCAAGACCCGCCAGATCAAGGTCGGCAAGGTGCTGGTCGGTGGTGACGCGCCGGTGTCGGTGCAGTCGATGACGACGACGCTCACGTCCGACGTCAACACCACGCTGCAGCAGATCGCCGAGCTGACCGCGGCCGGCTGCGACATCGTCCGGGTCGCCTGCCCGTCGCAGGACGACGCGGACGCGCTGCCGGAGATCGCCCGGCACTCGCAGATCCCGGTGATCGCCGACATCCATTTCCAGCCGAAGTACGTGTTCGCGGCGATCGAGGCCGGCTGCGCCGCCGTACGGGTGAACCCGGGGAACATCCGCAAGTTCGACGACCAGGTCAAGGAGATCGCGGCCGCGGCGAAGGACCACGGCACGTCGATCCGGATCGGGGTCAATGCCGGGTCGCTGGATCCGCGGTTGCTGCAGAAGTACGGCAAGGCGACGCCCGAGGCGCTCGTCGAGTCGGCGGTCTGGGAGGCGTCGCTGTTCGAGGAGCACGACTTCCACGACTTCAAGATCTCGGTCAAGCACAACGACCCGGTCGTGATGGTCAAGGCCTACGAGCTGCTGTCCGAGGCGGGGGACTGGCCGCTGCACCTCGGCGTGACCGAGGCCGGACCGGCCTTCCAGGGCACGATCAAGTCGGCCGTCGCGTTCGGTGCGCTGCTGTCGAAGGGGATCGGCGACACCATCCGCGTCTCGCTGTCCGCGCCGCCGGTCGAGGAGGTCAAGGTCGGCCTGCAGATCCTGCAGTCGCTGAACCTGCGCGAGCGCAAGCTCGAGATCGTCTCCTGCCCGTCCTGCGGGCGCGCCCAGGTCGACGTGTACACGCTGGCCGAGCAGGTCACCGCCGGTCTCGAGGGCATGGAGGTGCCGCTCCGCGTCGCCGTGATGGGCTGCGTCGTGAACGGCCCCGGCGAGGCGCGCGAAGCCGACCTCGGTGTTGCCTCCGGCAACGGCAAGGGCCAGATCTTCGTCAAGGGCGAGGTCATCAAGACCGTCCCCGAGTCCAAGATCGTAGAAACCCTGATCGAAGAGGCGATGCGCATCGCCGAAGAAATGGGCGACACAGCCCCCTCCGGCGAACCCACCGTCTCCGTCAGCTAACTCCGCACCACCCCCGCTCGACCCTCCCTCCGGCCCCACCCCCTGGCCTGACCACCCGGGGGTCCGGCTGCGTACCGGGGGTCCGGACACCAACTGGGTGCTGTGGACAGGCTGTGCGCTGTCCGAGCCCGCGAGGTGTTGTCCGAACCTCCGACGTGGTGTCCGGGGCTGTGAGTCCTGACCTGGGTAGTCGGGGGTCCGGGCTGCGTACCGGGGGTCCGGACACCAACTGGGTGCTGTGGACAGGCTGTGCGCTGTCCCAGCCCCCGACGTGCTGTCCGAGCCCCCGACGTGGTGTCCGGACTCCCGACGTGTTTTCCGAACTCCCGGCGTGGTGTCCGAACCCCCGGCGTGGTGTCCGGACCTCCGACGTGGTGTCCGGATCCGCGGCGTGCTGTCCGGACCGCCGGCGTGCTGTTCCGACGCCGGTGGGGTGTACGAACGGTTGGGGGGTCTGCGCGGGGTTGAGGTGGGGGTTTGTGCGGGCGGTCGTGTTGGGGAGCGGGATAGCCTTCGGAGGGTGACGGGCTACTTGGTGGTTAGTGCGATTGCGGCTGAGGCGAGGTATGTGCCGGAGGGGGTGCCGGTGGTGTTGACCGGGGTGGGGAAGACGTCGGCGGCGGTGGCGGTGGCCAGGGCGTTGGCGGGTCGGGACACCAGGGATCTGGTGGTGTTGAACATCGGTACTACGGGGGCGCTGCGCGACGGGTTGTCCGGGGTGTATCTGCCGAGTGAGGTGATCAACCACGACATCAACGCCGATGCGGTGCGGGCGATCGGGCTGGATCCGCAGGAGTCGTTGACGATCGAGGGCGGCGACGGGACTGTGCTCGCGTCGGGCGACGTGTTCGTGTCGGACCCCGTCGTACGGGACAGGCTCGCGAAACGGGCGCATCTGGTGGATATGGAAGGGTACGGCGTCGCGTTCGCGTGCCGGGAGTACGGCGCACCGGTGCGGTTGGTGAAGCATGTCTCGGACAGTGCTGACGAGGCTGCGTTGGATTGGCCGGCTCTTGTCGACGCCAGTGCGAAGGTGCTCGGTGAATGGGTGCGCAACGAGATCAGCTGAGGTGTGAAAGCACCTGGGTCTCCCGGGCCAGCCAGCGCTGCACGCCGACACCGCTCTCCGCGACAGCGCGGTTGGCGGCCAAGGCGGAAGCAACGGTGACCCACACCGGTTCCAGCTCCAGTTCACTCTCGTAGTCCTCCAGCGACTGAGAAGAACCGGAGACCCCACCCGAGCAGTAGAAGTAGTGCGAAGTCATTTTGAAGACCTCGTACTCCGGCTCGGCCGCCCGTAGATACTCAACCGTCAGCCCGAGCGCGAGCCCCACCTCGATACCAGAGAACCCACACTCCTCCAGGAACTCCCGTTCCAGCGCCGCCGTCATCGTCTCGCCGGCCTCCACCCCGCCGCCCGGGAACTTGTAGTCGCCGTGCCTCGACTTCAGCAGCAGCAGTTCCGAACCGCGGAACAGCACCCCACGCACTGCGACCCGCTCGATGGTCGGCGCGGTCAGATCGAGGCCGGAGTCATGAACGAACTTCCCGAGATACATGCCAGTAAGTGTCCCGTGAGCGACACTATTCTGGCTTGACCTTGACCCCAGGGGCAGGGTTTAGCGTCGGTGTCGAGGAGGCGGAATGCATATCAGCGACCTGGCGGCCGAGGCCGGTGTGACGGTCAAGGCCGTGCGGTACTACGAATCGCAAGGGCTGCTCAAGCCGCAACGGGAGCCGAACGGGTACCGGACCTATCGCGACGAGGACGTCGCCGTGGTCCGTGAGGTGAAGGCGTTGCTGAGCCTCGGGCTGACCGCGGAGCAGACGTATCCGTTCATCGAGTGCCTGCGAGCCGGCAACGACCGGGCGGATGTCTGCCCGGCCTCGCTGACGGCGTACCGGACCCGGATCGCCGAGGTGGACCGGCGGATCGCCGAACTGAGCGACCTGCGGGCCCGGCTGACCGACCTCCTCGCCGATGCCGAGAGCTGGAGGACAAGGACCCCATGAGTGATCTACAGGTAGTCGACGAGACGACCTTCGACGAGCTGGTACTGCGGGCCGACAAGCCCGTGCTGGTGGACTTCTGGGCGCAGTGGTGCCCGCCGTGCCACCAGATCGTCCCGATCCTGGCCCAGATCGCCGACGAACGGAGGGATCAGCTCACCGTGGTGAAGCTGAACTCCGACGAGAACCCGGCGATCTCCTCGAAGTACCGGGTGATGGCGTTGCCGACGCTGATGCTGTTCCACCGCGGCGAGCTGATCTGGTCGGTCGTGGGCGCCCGCCCGAAGGCCAAACTCCTCAAGGAACTGGACGACGCGCTGCTCGCGACCGTCTGAACAAGAAGCCCCTGCCCAAACGAACAGGCAGGGGCTTCTTGTTTGTAGCTACCTAGAATGCTAGCATCCTAGACATGACGGAGAAGAAGGCGCAGTTCAACGTGTATCTGCCGCCGGAGCTGATCCGGCGGGTGAAACACAAGGCGATCGACGAGGGGACGAGCCTGTCGACGCTGGTCGAGCAGGCCTTGACCGACTACCTGGACAAGCATGGGGAGGCGAGGGGATGAACGACATCGTGATCCGTCCGCTGAGGTTCACCGCCGATGTGCCGGCGATGCGGGCGTTCTTGGAGACGCTGGGGCTCCGCTCGCGGATCGAGTCCGAGCGCGGTGGCTGGGTGGACATGGTCGGCGGCTGGGGAATGGTCGCCCTGCACGACGCGGCGATCTCGGCGATGAACGCGGCGCCGGGACACACGACGCTGTCGTTCGAGGCCGACGACATCGACGAGCTGCGGGACCGGCTGTTCGCGGCCGGCTACGAGGACGCGACGATCTGGGACGAGGCGTACGGGCGGGTGCTGTCGGTGATGCCGGCCGACGACGTACAGATCTGGTTCGACGAGCGCGCCAAGGATCTCTACGGCTACAAGCTGCACGACGCGCACCCGGATTCGCGCTGGTCGGTGAAGCCGCGGCTGACCACAGCGGACGAGGCCGCCTGGGACCAGTTCCTGGCCGTGCTGGGTGGCGGTCAGTCCGTGTACTACGGGTCGCCGGGCGAGCCGTTCGGCGTACGGCTGGAGCTGGTGACGTCGGAGGATCTGACGGCGGTCGCCGAACGGTTGGCGGCGAGCGGTTATCAGGCCACGCTTGATCCGGACGGCACGACCGTGGATCCCGCGGGGATCGTGATCGTGGATCCGGACGGAGAGACCGTAGTGGTGCACGGCAGATGACGACGACGGGACCGATGATCAGCGACAGGCAGCCGCGTTTGCGGGACGACCCGGACTTCCGCCGGTACTGGATCGCTCGCGCCTCGTCGCTCACCGGGTCGATGGTGACCGCCCTCGCGTTGCCGGTGCTGGTCTACCGGTTGAGTGGTTCGCCGTTCCTCACCGCTCTGGTCACCGCGTTGGAGGCCGCGCCGTACCTGTTGGTGGGGTTGTTCGCGGGCGCTCTCGCGGATCGCTGGAACCGCCGCCGGGTGATGGTGTCCGCCGACCTGATCAATGCGGTCCTGATCGGGTCCGTGCCGCTCGCGTATCTGGCCGGGGTGCTCACCGTCGCGCAGGTGCTCGTGGTGGGCTTCGTCGTCCAGATGGTCTTCACGTTCTTCGACGGCGCGAACTTCGGTGCCCTGCCGGTGCTGGTCGGCCGGGCCAGGATCGCGCAGGCGAATGCGGCCGTCTGGACGGCCTCGAGCCTGATCGAGCTCTTCGTCCCACCCTTGGCGGCGTTGCTGCTGGCAGTGATGAACCCGGCCGATCTGCTCGTGATCGACGCGCTGAGTTTCGTGGCGTCGGCGATCGCGGTCCGGGGGATCGTCCGGATGATGTCGGAGCAACGCACCGGGCAGCGGCCGTTGCGGCCGAAGGTGGTGTTCGCCGACATCGCGGAGGGCGTGCGGTACCTGGTGCGGCATGCCGGCGTACGGACGATGACGATCATCGGGAGCCTGCAATCCTTCGCGGGCGGCGGGTTCATGGCGCTGATGATCGTCTGGTGCGACCGGGTGCTGCACGTCGGTACGTCGGGGATCCGGTTCGGGCTCGTCTACGGGACCTGGGGGATCGGCGGGCTGATCGCGGCGCTCGGGTTGCCGCGGCTGCTGAAGCGGATGCCACCGGCCGCCGTGGCGCTCTATGCCCTCCCGGTGTCGGCCGTGCTCGGCATCGTCAGCCCGTTGATGCCGAACTGGGAGCTGGCCGCGATCGCCTTGCTGGTCTGGGGTTCGGCGTACGTGCTGGTGATCGTCAACGCGATCTCGTACCGGCAGCAGGTGACCCCGGAACACCTGCTCGGCCGGGTGAACACGGCCGGCCGGATGCTGTCCTGGGGAGTCGGCTGGACGGGTGGTTCGGTGATCGGCGGTCTGCTCGGCAGCTCGGTCGGGATCCGGTCCGCAATGGTGCTGATGGGGGCGGGCGGAGTGGCCGCCGTACTGGTCGCCTGGACCTCTCCGTTGCGGCGAATCGCGGCGGCGCACGACCCGTTGCACGCCTGAGCGGTGAGAATCCGCTAGGTTCTGCCCCGTGGGCGTACGGGTACTGGGTCCTCGCGACCTCTCAGCAGCGAGGGCCGTCATCGCCCGCGATCCGGTCGTGAACGTCTTCGTGGACAGCCTGGTGCAGACCTCCGGGCTCGATCCGCGGCGTGGCGCGGAGGTCTGGGGGTACGTCGACAAGGGCGTGCTCGAGGCGCTCTGCCACGCCGGCGGCAACATGGTGCCGGTCGGTGCAGACGAGGCCGCGCTCCGCTCGTTCGCCGCGTACGCGTTGCGGCGCGGCCGGAACTGCTTCCAGATCCTCGGCCCGGCCCGCGCGGTCGAGCAGCTCTGGACGGCGCTCGAACCGCACTGGGGACCGGCCCGCGAGGTCCGCGACGACCAGCCGTTCATGGTGATCGACGGACCGCCGGCGATCGCGCCCGATCCGCTGGTCCGTGCGGTGGAGCCGGTCGAACTGCCGATCCTCTACCCGGCCTGCGTGGCGATGTACACCGAAGAGGTCGGCGTACCACCGCAGACCGGGCCGGACGGCACCTTCTACCGGTCCCGGGTCGCGGAGCTGATCCGGACCGGCCGGGCGTTCGCGCGGATCGAGGACGGCAAGGTCGTCTTCAAGGCCGAGATCGGGTCGGTCGGCACCGGCGTCTGCCAGATCCAGGGGGTCTGGGTGGATCCGGAGCGGCGCGGTGAGGGGCTCGCGGCGCCGGGGATGGCGGCGGTGGTCGAGCTGGCCCGGCAGATCACCCCGGTGGTGACGCTGTACGTGAACGCGTTCAACACGCCCGCGCGCGCGGCGTACGAACGAGTCGGTTTCCGCACGGTGGAAACCTTCGCGACTATTTTGTTCTGATGCGGACTACAGCCGGAATATAGGACTGGTCCGAAACCTGGTCGGTAGGAGATCCCTTCTGCCGATAGGAATTCTATGAGAACCAAGATCCTCAGCGCCCTCGTCATCGGGACGCTGATCGCGACCGGAGCAACCACCGCACAGGCCGCCACCAGCGCCTGCACCTACAAGCCCGCCACCTGGCTGCCGGTCCCACCGGCGGCCGATCAGGGCGGCACCATCGCCGCGGAGGCGGGACCAGGCGTGTACGCCGGACTGATCACGTACACGGACAGCAGCGCCGTCCTCGGCTACAAGCGGCACGCCGCCCGATGGGTGAACGGAGCCGTCACCGATCTCGGGATGCTGACCGGGGCCGACTACGAGACCCATGTCACCGATGTGAACAGCGCCGGTGTCGTCGTCGGCTTCGGTGGCAAGGTCGTCGGCAATGCCGGCGGTTGGCCGATCATCGACTACGTCCCGTACCGCTCGGCCGGCGATCAACTCGAGCAGCTGCCGGTCCCGGCCGGCGCGCATGATGTCCGCGCGAGCGTGATCGCCGCGAACGGCGACATCTGGGGCAGTGGCTTCGGGCCGAACAGCAACAACTACAAGGTGGTCTACAAGTGGCCGGCCGACCAGCCGGGCACAGTGGTCACACCTGCCGGCTTCCCGACCGGCAGCGAGGTCGCCGACGTCGACAGCGACGGAACAGTGGCCATCACCGTGATCCCTTCCCAGGAACCCCAGACCGATCGTCCCTACACGTGGAAGAACGGCGTCGCCAAGGCACTGCCGTTGCCGTCCGGCGCGAAGTCCGGCGGCGTCTCGGCGATCTCCAATGGCCGAGTCGTCGGCGAGAGCGTCGATGCGAACTTCAACTCCACCGGCATCCTCTGGGACAACGGCGTCGCCAAGAAGCTGCCGAACTCTGCCACCGCCCTCGACATCAACGCTAGCGGCCTGATCCTCGGGTATTCCAGCAGCCCATACAAAGGTGCGCTCTGGCAGCTGACCACGGCCATCGGCGCGGTCCCGGCCGGCCTCGCGATCAACGCGGTCGCCGACGACGGCAGCATTGCCGGCTCCGGCGTCCAGCCCACCACGACCAACCCGCCGCTGCCCGTCATCGCGCGCTGCAGCTGACCGGAGGACGCCATGACTCTCAAACGACTCGTCGTCACTGTCCTGACCGCGGGAGCGCTCGCTGCTACCGGCCTCATCACTACCGCCCAGGCAGCCACGACGGCCTGCACCTGGCGATCGACTTTCCTGCCCGTCCAGGCCGGCGCCACCACCGGCGTCGTCTCCGCGGCGAGCGGATCGAGCACGTACGCCGGCAAGGTCGGCTTCCCGGCTCCGACCGGCGCCAACGAATATCACGTCACGCGCTGGACGGGCACGATCATCAGCGATCTCGGCCTGCTGCCCGACGCGCACGACGACCTCAACGTCAACGATGTGAACAGCAGCGGGACCGTGGTCGGAGACGCCGGGAAGATCGTCGGTGAAGACCCTTGGGGCGTGGTGGTCCGCTCCTTCCCGTTCAAGTCCTCCGGAGGCCACCTCGAACAGCTGCCGGTGCCGGCCGGCGCGTACAACGTGCGTGCGGTCGCGATCTCGGACAACGGCGACATCTGGGGCAACGGCCATCCGGCCGGCGACCCTGACCACACCACTGTCTACCGCTGGCCGGCCGGCCGGCCCGGCACGGTGACCACCCCGGCAGGCTTCCCGCTCGGTAGCGCGGTGGCTGGTGTGGACACCGACGGAACGGTTGCCTTCACCGTCACGCCGAATCCGATCGCCGACCCCAGCGCCTTTCTGTGGAAGAACGGCGTCGTCACGGCCTTGCCGATGCTGGCCGGTTCGACCTATGCGTCGGTCTCGGCGATCGCCGGCGGACGGGTCGTGGGCGAGAGTGGCCACGTCGGCGTTGTCTGGGAGAACGGCATCGTCAAGAAGCTGCCGGGCGCCCGGAGCGCCGAGGGCATCAGCTCCACCGGCCTGATCATCGGCTGGTCGCTGTCGATCTCGAAGTCTCTGTGGCAACTCACGGCCGCCTTGGGTGAAGTCCCCACGGGCGCTCCGAGGCTGGCGGTCGCCGAGGACTCGACTCTCCTCGGCGGGGTGTCCAAGTCTGGTCAGGTCTCCTCGATGCCGGCCGTTGCGCGATGTAGCTGACTGAAGCCGCCGGGCGGCGGGGTGACTGCCGTCCGGCGCTTGTTCCGACTTTGAGCGCTCACTGTGATGGTGCGGTGACCGTTGGTGGGGTTTGCTGTTCCAGCGCCGCCCCGCCCAGCGGAAGGAAACACCATGCGAAGAATCGCCACGTCCCTGGCCGCCCTGGCCGCAGTCGCCGTCGCGGTCGCCGGGTTCGCCCCCGGCAGTTCGGCCGCTCCCGCTCGCGAACCAGCAGCCCAGGCCGACACCGCTCCGGCGTACTACACGCTGAAGCTCCCCGCCGGACTGACCATCGCCAAGCTCGTCGACGACGGCTACGACATCAGCCACGGCCACGGGACCCGCCCGATCGTGGTCGCGACTCCCGCAGAGGCCAAGAGCCTGCGGGACAGGGGAGTGCTGCTCGGCAAGAGCGGCAGTGTCTACCAACCGCTGGTGCGCGCCGCCGACGCCACCGGTACGACGTACTACGGCGGCTACCACACCGTGCTCGGTCACGAGCAGCACAACGCCGCAGTCGCCTCTGCACACCCGGATCTGGTGAAGCTGTACGACATCGGTGACTCGTGGAAGAAGACGAAAGGCCAGGGTGGGCACGACATCCAGGCGCTCTGCATCACCAAGCTGACTGCCGGGGACTGTGCACTGAACAGCACCGGCAAGAAGCCGAAGTTCGTGCTGCACACGCAGATCCACGCCCGCGAGCTGTCCACCGGTGAGCTCGCGTATCGCTGGATCGACCTGCTCGTCACGTCGTACGGCAAGGATCCGGCGATCACCTCGCTGGTCGACTCGCGGGAGTTGTGGGTCGTGCCGATGGCGAACCCGGACGGCGTCGACGTGGTCGCCTCGTCACCGTCGCGGCCGGTGATGCAGCGCAAGAACGTCGACAACGCCAAGGGTGGTTGCTCCTCCGGCGATGCCGGTGTGGACCTGAACCGGAACTCGAACTTCCAGTGGGACGTGAACGAGGGCGGCCCATGCGACGAGACCTATCCGGGTCCGAAGGCGGTGTCCGAGCCGGAGACGATCGCGATCCAGGGCCTGCTGGACAAGATCTTCCGTGACACCAAGGGTGATGTCGGGCAGCCGGCCGCGGCCGACACCACCGGGGTGTTCCTGACCCTGCACAGTTTCGGCAACGACATCTTGGCGCCGTACGGATACACCAACACGGATGCGCCGGACAAGGCCGCGTTGGTTGCCCTCGGCAAGAAGATGGGTGCGTTCAACGGTTATCCCACCACGACCGGCGACGGCGGGGTCGGGTACTTCGCGCCGGGCGCCACCGACGACTGGCTCTACGGGACGCGCGGCGTACCGTCGTACACGTTCGAGGTCGGGCCGGATTCCGGTTCGTGCGGCGGGTTCTTCCCGGCGTACTCGTGCATGGACTCCACCTTCTGGCCGAAGAACAAGGGCGCCTTCCTGTACGCCGCGAAGGCGGCCGCCACGCCGTACGGCACCCTGCCCTAGCGTGGCTACCCACGGGTAACACGGTCGGCTAGGGTGCTCGTATGAGTCGACGGAGCAGGAGCACGACCGGGTTGGCCGCGTTGTTCGGCATGATGGGTGTGCTGCATTTCGTGAAGCCTGAACCGTTCGAGCAGATCGTGCCGCGGCAGCTGCCACGGAAGAAAGAACTCGTCTACGCGTCCGGCGTCGCCGAGCTGGCCTGTGCGGTGGGTCTGTTGCACCCGCGAACCCGCCGCGCGGCCGGCCTGCTCAGTACTGCGTTGCTGGTGGCGGTTTTCCCCGCCAACGTGCAGATGGCGCTGGACCTGAACCGGAAGGGATCGCCGCGGGCCAAGGCGATCGGGTTCGCCCGGCTGCCGCTGCAGCTCCCGTTGATCCGGGCCGCGCTGAAGGCTGCCCGCGAAGGCTGATCGGCAGGCCTGTGGAAAAGTGGTAAGAGCATCGGCCGCGGGCGGATATCCTCTTTGCTGTCCGTAGTTCCATCATTTTCTGCACTGCTGGAGACTCCCGTGATTCTGCGTATGTCGTCGCTGTTCCTTCGCACCCTTCGCGAGGACCCGGCGGACGCGGAGGTCCCGAGCCACCGACTACTGGTCCGGGCCGGGTACATCCGCCGGGCCGCGCCGGGCATCTACACCTGGCTGCCGCTCGGCCTGCGGGTGCTGCGCAACGTCGAGAACATCGTCCGCGAGGAGATGAACAAGATCGGCGCGCAGGAGCTGGTCTTCCCGGCGCTGCTGCCCCGCGAGCCCTACGAGGCGACCGGCCGCTGGACGGAGTACGGGCCGAACGTGTTCCGGCTGAAGGACCGCAAGGGCGCCGACATGCTGCTCGGCCCCACCCACGAGGAGATGTTCACCCTCGTCGTGAAGGACCTGTACTCGTCGTACAAGGATCTGCCGCTGTCGATCTACCAGATCCAGAACAAGTACCGCGACGAGGCCCGGCCGCGCGCCGGGGTGCTGCGCGGGCGCGAGTTCGTGATGAAGGACTCGTACTCGTTCGACATCGACCAGGACGGCCTGCAGGCGTCGTACGAGCTGCACCGCAAGGCCTACATCGCGATCTTCGACCGGCTCGGGTTCGACTACGTGATCGTCAAGGCGATGTCCGGCGCGATGGGTGGCTCGGCGTCGGAGGAGTTCCTGGCGATCGCCGAGAACGGTGAGGACACCTTCGTCCGGTCCGCCGGTGGGTATGCGGCCAACGTCGAGGCCGTCGTCGTGCCGCAGGCCGAGCCGGTCGACGCGTCGGACGTGCCGGCCGCCGAGGTGGTGGACACCCCGGACACGCCGACCATCGAGACGCTGGTCGACGCGCTCAACGCCAAGCACCCGCGCACCGACGGTCGCGAGTGGACGGCCGCCGACACGTTGAAGAACGTGCTGGTGATGCTGGTCAACCCCGACGGCAGCCGCGAGCCGCTGGCCATCGGCGTGCCCGGTGACCGCGCGATCGACGAGAAGCGGCTCGGCGCGCAGGTCGAGCCGGCCGAGGTGGTCGCCTTCGAGGAGGCCGACTTCGCCAAGCACCCGTCGCTCGCCAAGGGCTACATCGGCCCCGGCGTGCTCGGCCTGGAGAACAGCTCCAAGATCCGGTACCTGCTCGATCCCCGGGTCGGCGAGGGTTCGGCCTGGGTCACCGGTGCGGACAAGACCGGCTACCACGTGATCAACCTGGTGGCCGGCCGTGACTTCACCGCCGACGGCACGATCCAGGCCGCCGAGGTGCGCGACGGCGACGAGGCGCCGGACGGTTCCGGTCCGCTGGAGTCCGCCCGCGGGATCGAGATGGGGCACATCTTCCAGCTCGGCAAGAAGTACGCCGAGGCGCTGGACCTGAAGGTGCTCGACCAGAACGGCAAGCTGGTCACCGTCACGATGGGCTCGTACGGCGTCGGCGTGACCCGCGCGGTCGCGGCCATTGCCGAGGGCAACCACGACGAGATCGGCCTGATCTGGCCGCGTGAGATCGCGCCGGCCGATGTCCACCTGGTGGCCACCGGCAAGGACGCGGTCCCGTTCGAGGCGGCGGCGAAGATCGCGGCCGAGCTCGAGGCCCGCGGCCTGACCGTGCTCTACGACGACCGCGAGAAGGTCAGCGCCGGCGTGAAGTTCAAGGATGCCGAGCTGCTCGGCGTGCCCACCATCGCCGTGGTCGGCAAGGGCCTGGCCGACGGTGTCGTCGAGGTCAAGGACCGCCGCTCCGGCGACCGCGTCGACGTCCAGCTCGCCGAGGTCGTCGATCACCTGATCGCGGCGGTCAGGGCCTGAAAGCCCTTGTATTGCAGGGACATCACGGTAGCCGCGCGATAGGATCACAGCAGTTGACCCGTACAAATACTTGTACGGGTCAACTGTACGAGTTGTACCTGTTGGCCGGAGATCGTTGCTGACAGCATCTTTTCCAGAGCGGTGGTCCACATCGCTACTGGGGAAAGGATGCGCACATGAAGATCGGATCGAAGAGCCGCGCGGCGGCCATGGTGTTCACCGTCCTGGCCGGCAGCCTGACGACGTTCGTGGCGAGTACCGGGCAGGCCGCGGCGGTCTGCGAGGTCTACCACTACAACGACATCCAGCAGTTGGGCAGTCCGTGGTACGTGACCATCGGCTCGCGCGCCGGTAAGTACAACGCGGGCTCCAGTGCGACGCCGCTGACTTATGCCCGGGCGACCACGTCCACCAAGTCGACCAGCTGGAAGGTGGAGGCGGGCGGCAGCGTGGGTTGGGGGATCGCGAAGGTCGAGGCGAAGATCGGCCGCGACATCACCAAGTCGATCACCACGGGCACCACCGTGACGAACACGTTGAGTGTGCCGCCGAAGCGCTACGGCTACACCGAGCCGAAGGCGGAGTACCGCAGGTACGTGATCTACGACTACCGGATGGAGCCCAACTGCAAGGGCAAGTACATCAAGACCTGGGGAACGCTCGACGCCATCGTCACCGCGCCGTTCTTCGCGGAGTGCATCTCCACGGCGGTCTGCACGCCGAGGCCCTGACCTGACGGTGTAAGGGTTGAGCTGGACCATGGCCTTACCAGAGCATGGGGGCCATGCCCAGTTCCGCCCGATCCGTGTGGTCGCCCCGTGCCTGATGTCTCCCTCTGGACCATCGTCTTCCTGGTGATCGCCGCCTTTGGGGCCGGTTGGATTGATGCTGTCGTTGGTGGGGGCGGGCTGATCCAGTTGCCGGCGATGTTGCTGGGGTTGCCGAATGCGTCGCCGGCGCAGATTTTGTCCACCAACAAGATCTCGTCGTTGTTCGGTACGACGACGAGCGCGATCACGTACGGCGTCAAGGTGAAGCCGGACCGGCGGACCGTGCTGCCGCTGGCCGGGCTGGCCGGCGTGGCCGCGGCGGGTGGGGCGGTGGTCGCGACCCAGATCCCGATGGCGTGGTTCAAGCCGATCGTGCTGGTGCTGCTGATCGGGGTCGGGATCTACACCTGGGTGAAACCGGACCTCGGCTCGGCGACCATCCTGCGCTTCGACGGCCGCAGTCACTACGTCGCCGCCGGTGCGGTCGGCGCGCTGATCGGCTTCTACGACGGCGCGGTCGGCCCGGGCACCGGGTCGTTCCTGATCTTCGCGCTGGTCGGCCTGATGGGCTACAACTTCCTCCGGGCCAGCGCCAAGGCGAAGATCGCCAACGTCGCCACCAACCTGGGCGCGATCATCGTCTTCGCTCTGCACGGCGCGCCACTGTGGGGACTCGGCCTCATGATGGGCCTGGCGAACCTCCTCGGCGGCCTGCTCGGTGCCCGGACCGCCGTCGCCCGGGGCAGCAGGTTCGTCCGGATCGTCTTCCTGGTGGTCGTTTCCGCCCTCATCCTGCGCCTCGCGTACGACGTGTTCTTCGGCTGATCCTGCATCTCGCGCACGACGTGATCTTCGGCTCAGCCTGTCTCAGGAGCCGACCGAAAGGCCGGCGGAGGTGGTGGGCCGGAGTACGGTTGGCGCGCTGTGGCGACCTGGTCACGCCACGGCATGACCAGTGAGGGTGGTGGGGCGACGGCTATGGAAGGCCTGCGATTCCGGGTTCTCGGGCCGACCGAGGTACGGCAGGACGGCGTGGTGCTGCCGTTGCCGGCCCGTCGGCTCCGGGCCCTGCTCACCGAACTGCTGATCAACGCGAACCGGGTGGTCCCGCCGGGGGAGCTGATCGAGGCGATCTGGGCCGGCGAGCCACCGGCCGGACCGGAGCGGGCTCTTCACACGTCCTTCTCCCGGCTCCGAGCTGCCCTCGGTCCGGCCGCCGAACTGATCCGCACGGTGCCCGGCGGCTACCTGATCGAGCTCGAGCCCGACCAGCTGGACCTGACGACCTTCCGCGCGCTGGTGGAGCAAGCGGGGGCGACCGACGATCCGCAGTACCAAGCACAAGTCCTCGGTGAAGCGCTGGAGCTCTGGCAGGACGTGCCGCTGACCGGGCTCGGGACGGAGTCGCTCGAAGGCCGGCCGTGGCTGATCGAGGAACGGCTGCAGGCGATCGAGCGGCTGGTCGACGCGCGGCTCGCGATCGGCGATCACGCCGCGGTCGTCGCGGACCTGACCGGCCTGACCCGGGAGCATCCGCTGCGGGAACGCGGGTGGGCCCAGTTGATGCTCGCCCTCTACCGCAGCGGCCGGCAGGCGGACGCGCTCGCGGCGTACCGGCGGTTGGCGGGTCTGCTCGCCGAGGAGCTCGGGGTGGATCCGGGCGCCGAGGTCCGTCAGCTGCACCAGGCGATCCTGACCGGTGACGTTCCGCAGGAGACTATGCGGGAAGAGGAGCCCGGGGACGACTGGGCCAGGCATGCCCAGCTGCCGATGGATCTCAGCGACTTCGTCGGCCGCGAGGAGGTGATCACCGAGATCACCGACCGGTTGTCCGAGAGCTCGGCGATGCCCGTCGTCACGATCTCCGGCGCTCCGGGGGTTGGGAAGTCGGCGCTCGCGGTCCACGTCGGGCATCAGTTGCGCACCCGGTTCCCCGACGGGCAGTGGCATGTCCGGCTGGCCGGAGCGGGCAACTCGCCGCGCGATCCGCTCGACGTCCTCGGCGAGCTGCTCAGCCTCGCCGGTGTCGACCCGTACGAACTGCCGGCCGACCTCGATCGGCGTGCGGCCCTGTTGCGGTCCACCCTCGCGGACCGGAAGGTCCTGCTGCTGCTGGACGATGCCCGCGACGCGCGTCAGGTGAAGCCGCTGCTTCCGGGGACGGCCGGGAACGCCGTACTGGTGACGAGTCGCAACGAACTGGCCGGTCTTTCCGTCGCTGTGGGCGCGAAGGGCACTCGGCTGACGATGCTCGATCCCGCCGAGGCGATCGATCTGCTGGCGAGCATGCTCGGTGCCGAGCGGGTGGCGAAAGAGCCGGCTGAGGCCGCGAAGTTGGCTGACGTCTGCGATCGGTTGCCGCTCGCGCTGCGGATCGCGGCCGGTCTGCTGTCCGGGCGCCCGGACCAGTCGATCGCCGGGTACGTCGAAGAGCTTCGCGGAGGTGACCGGCTCGCCGGACTGGCGATCGGGGACGAGCCCGACACCGCCGTGGCGGCCGCTTTCGCCTTGTCCTACGAGGCTTTGCAACCCCCGGCGAGGCGCCTGTTCGCCTTGCTGGGCGTCGTTCCCGGCGGCGACCTCAGCGTTCCGGCGGCCGCGGCCCTGTACGACGGTTCGCCGCGCGAGGTCGGTCCGCTGCTGGAGACGCTGGCCGGCGTCAACCTTCTGCAGCGCGAGCGCAGCCGCTACCGCATGCACGACCTGATCCGCTTGTACGCCGCCGGTCGCGCCGAGGTGGAGCCGGGTGCCGACGCCGCCTGGCAACGACTCATCGGTTGGTACCTCCGCACCGCGGACGCAGCCACCGACTTCGAGCACCGGCCACTCGTGCGGCTCACCGAGCAGCTCTTCGACGAGAATCCGTTCGCCGACGCGGCCCAGGCCGGTGCCTGGCTGGAAGCCGAGGAGCAGAACCTGGTCGCCTGCATCACCCGAGCCGCTGACTCCGGCCCGTACGGCGACGCGTGGCGGCTGGCCGACGTACTGCGGCAGTACTACTCCAGGAACGACCGGGTCGGCCCGTGGCGGCAAGCGGCGACGGCCGGGCTGCGTGCTGCCCTCGCCGCAGGGGATCGCGATGGCGAAGGGGCGATGCGGCACAGCCTCGGCGCGCTGGCCTTCACCGCCGGTGAACCCGAGGTGGCGATCGCGGAGTCGGCCAAGGCCTGCGACGCGTATGCCGAGGCAGGCTTCAAACTCGGCGAGGCCGCGCTCCTGTGCAACCTCGGGATGGCCCACGACGACCACGGCGAATCGGTGCAGGCGGCCGAGTTCCTGATGAAGGGGATCCGCGCGTTCCGGTCGCTCGGCCGGATCGGCACGCTGTGGCCGGCTTTGCACAGCCTGAGCAACGTCTCCCACAACCTCGGTGAGCTGGACGCTGCCGTGGCGGCTGCCTCGGAGGCGCTCGAGATCGCACCGGACGGCTACGCGGGCGTCGTCGGGCGGCTCAACCGAGGGGCGGCGTACCGGCTGCTGGGTGAGCTGGACCGGTCGGAGGCCGACATGACGGCCGCGCTCGCGATGGAGGACCGGCCGAGTTCGCCGGGGCAGTACGAGATCGCCTTGCTGTACGCCGATCTCGGCCGGTACGACGAGGCAGCGGCGTGCGCCGAGTCGGCGCTGGCGATCAGCCGGCGGGACAGTCTGGAATTCCACGAGGCCACCGCGCTCAACACGCTCGGGCTGGTCCGGCGCGGCCAGGGTCGCTGGGACGAAGCCGAGCGGCAGCACGCCGACGCGCGCGACATCGCCGTACGGCTTGGTCATCGTGCGACGGAAGCGGAAGCATTGCTGGGCCTGGCGGCCGTCGCGCTGGCTCGTGCGGACCTTGCCGAGGCGCTCGAGCTCGGTGAGCAGGCTCGTGACCTGGCCGGCGAACTGCGTCAGCGGATCGTCGAGTGCCGGGCCGTGCTGCTGCTCGCCGAAACCAACCGCCAGGTCGGCCGATCCGAAGAAGCCGAGCGTCTCGTCGTCGAGGCGACTGCCATCCAGTCCGGCACCGGCTACCGGAAACCCGTCGCTGCCGTCCACTATTGATCACTACCCTTGGCGGGATGGTGGACTACGACGGTCGGCTGCATCAGGTCTACGCCGCCGGGCGGGCGTTGAAAGCAAGCACGCTGGACATCTGGAAGCAGGTGTTCGCCGAGGTCGCACCCGCGGCGCGACCGTTGACCGTGCTCGATCTGGGCAGCGGGATCGGGCGCTTCACCCCGGCGCTCGCGGAGGTCTTCGGCGGACCGGTGTACGGCGTGGAGCCGTCGGCCCGGATGCGTGAGATCGCGACCGGGACCGCGTCACATCCGGGCGTGACGTATCTGGAGGGCTCGTCCGCTGCGATCCCGCTGCCGGACGCGTCGTGCGATCTGGCCTTGTTGTTCCTCTCCTTCCATCACTTCCCGGACAAGCTGCGCGGGTTGCAGGAGGTCGCTCGGGTGCTACGGCCTGGCGGCGTGGTGATGTTGCGGAGCCAGTTCAGCGATCGGATGCCGGATCTGCCCTGGTACCGGTACTTCGCGTCTGCCCGGCGGGTCGATGCGGAGATGTACCTCCCGTTGGAGGAGGTTCGGGCGCTGGCGACCGAGGCCGGTCTGGTCCCCGAAGTCGAGCCGCGATTCGTGCAAGCCGAGTCTCCGGACACCCTGCGAGCGTCGTACGAGCGGGTGAAGCACCGGGCCTACTCGACCTTCGAGCATCTGCCGGCCGATGAGCTGGACGAAGGGTTCGCCGCTTTCGAGCAGGACGCGGAGGCCGACCCGGATCGCGCATTGGCGCCGATCCCGGGTGCGTTGCTGGTTCTTAGGCGACCGTCCACTCCACGGTGAGAGCAGTCGGTTTGCGGAAGACCAGGCCTCGGGGTGGGGGAGAGGTCGGGGTCAGCCGGAGGTCGGGGAGCCTGGTGAGCAAGGCGGTGACGGCGGTGAGGGCTTCGAGTCTGGTGAGGTGCATGCCGAGGCAGATGTGCGGTCCGCTGGCGAAGGCGAGATGACGACGGGCGTTCGGGCGGCGTACGTCGTACCGGTCGGGCTCCGGGAAGACCTCGGGGTCACGGTTGGCGCCGGCCAGCGAGACGATCACCAGATCACCACGGTGGATCTCGGCGTCGGCCAGAGTCACATCTTGGGTCGCGTAGCGATCGACGACGGCCGCGGCCGGTTCCAGCCGCAAAGATTCTTCCAACGCGTTCGGTAGCAACGAGAGATCGGCTAGCACCTCCGCTAACTCGGACGGGTTGGTGAGGAGATGCCAGAGGGCGTTGGTGATCATGCCCTCGGTCGTCTCGATCCCGCCGAACATCAGTACTGCGGCGTTGGCGACCACCTCGTCGATGCCCAGTCCGGCGCGAGCGGCCTCGGCGATCAGTGAGTCGCCGGAATCGATGCCCCCGGCAACATGTTTGTGCAGCAGCTCGAAGGCCGCCGCTCCTTCCGCGGTCACCGGTCGCCCGGCCGCCACGCCACTCACCGACGACGAGATCGCGTCGTACCACTCCAGCACCGTCGCCGCCGACGTCGGCGCCAGCCCGAGCGAGAACGCCACCACCGCGACAGACAAAGGCCCAGCGACCGTACGCCGAAGGTCAGCCTCCCCAAGATCCTCGATGGCGCCAACCAGTCGATCCACCTCGTCAACCACGAACGAAGTGAACCGCTCCCGCGTCTGCGCCAATCCGAACGGCGCCTCGAACGGCCCCCGATGCTCGCCATGCCGCACCCCATCCAGCGACAGCATCGAAGGCCCCACCACCTGAGCCGTCGAGAACCGCGGATCATCCACCGTGAACACCGCCGGATCCCGCATCACCCGCATCGCCAACTCCCGGCTGGCCACCACCCACCCGCCCAGAGCCTCCACAAACCCCACCGGCCGAAGCCGAGCCAGAGCCTCATGCGGATCCGCTTCCAACTCAGCCAAAGTGGTCATACGCAAGAGCCTAAGTGGTCCGCTCAATCACCAGACCACTAATAGAACTGGTATTGCTGCGACAGATCGGAATTAAACGACTCAGCGGGGCATCTGGTTACGAAACGGCCAGCTCGGCCATCTAGGGTGTGGCCCATGTCAGTGTCAGATTCCTTCCCCACCCCACCGCCCCGGTCCGGGAACCTGGTGCTGCTCCCTGCCGTCGATGTGGCGGATGGGCAGGCCGTCCGACTGGTGCAGGGCGAGGCGGGGAGTGAGACCTCGTACGGTGACCCGCTGGCCGCCGCGATGGCGTGGCAGGAGGCCGGGGCGGACTGGATCCACCTGGTCGATCTGGACGCCGCATTCGGTCGGGGCAGCAACCGTGACCTGCTCGCCGAGGTGACCGGCAAGCTCGACGTCCAGGTCGAGTTGTCCGGCGGGATCCGCGACGACGACTCCCTGGCCGCCGCCCTGGCGACCGGGGCCCGGCGGGTCAACATCGGCACCGCCGCCCTGGAGAACCCGGAATGGTGCGACCGGATCGTGCAGCAGTACGGCGACCGGGTCGCGATCGGGCTGGACGTCCGCGGCCGGACCCTGGCCGCGCGTGGCTGGACCAAGGAGGGCGGCGACCTCTACGAGGTGCTCGAGCGGCTCGAACGGGCCGGCTGCGAGCGGTACGTCGTCACCGATGTGACCAAGGACGGCATGCTGCAGGGCCCGAACCTGGATCTCTACCGCGACCTGTGTGAGCGCACCGCGAAGCCGATCGTCGCCTCCGGCGGCGTCTCCAGCCTCGACGACCTGCGCGCCCTCAGCACCCTGGTGAGCGACGGCGTCGAAGGCGTCATCGTCGGCAAGGCCCTGTACGCCGGTGCGTTCACCCTCACCGAGGCACTCGAACTGACCCGTGGAGGCGACAAGTGAGTCTTGCCGACAAGCTGGCAGGCAAGAAGGTCCTGGTCACCGGTGTCACCGGCTTCGTCGGTGAGGCCCTGCTGCACCGCATCCTCGGCGACCTGCCGACCACCACGGTGGTCGCGATCATCCGTCCGAAGGGCTCCCTAACGGGCAGCGACCGGATGGCGCAGATGCTCAAGAAGGACATCTTCAAGCCGTTCTACGGCGAGGGCACGCCGTACGCCGACGCGGAGGCGCTCACCGCGGCCCGCGTCGAGGTGGTCGAGGGCGACCTGTCCGACGTACCGGCGTTGCCGCGGGATCTCGACATCGTCGTGCACTGTGCCGGTGACGTCAGCTTCGACCCGCCGATCCACGAGGCGTTCACCACCAACGTGCTCGGCACCAAAAGCCTGCTCGAGCGCATCGTCGAGACCGAGCGCTCGGTCCACTACGTGCACATCTCGACCGCCTACACCGCCGGCCGTCGCCGGGGTGCGATCCCCGAGGCGCCGGTCGAGCACAACGTCGACTGGCGGACCGAGGCCGAGGCCGGGATGGCGATGCAGGCCCGGATCGAGGAGGCCTCCCGCAGCGCCGCGATGCTGATCAAGTTCCGCAAGGAGTCGGAGAAGCTGCACCGCCGGGCCGGTCACCTGACTGCGGCGGCCGACACCGAGCGCCGGCGTACGGAATGGGTCGCCAAGAAGCTGGTCGAGACCGGAACCGAGCGCGCCCGCAGCCTCGGCTGGACCGACTGCTACACCTTCACCAAGGCACTCGGCGAGCGCGTGGTGGAGGAGTTCGCCTCGAAACTGCCGACCTCGATCGTCCGGCCGGCCATCATCGAGTCCGCGGTGCAGAGCCCGCACCCGGGCTGGATCGAGGGCTTCAAGATGGCCGAGCCGCTGATCCTTGCCTACGGCCGCGGTGAGCTGCCGGAGTTCCCGGCCAGCCCCGACTCCGTCGTCGAGATCATCCCGGTCGACCACGTGGTCGGCGCGATCTGCGCGGTGATGGCGACCGAGCCCGAGCTGAACAAGCCGGAGTACTACCACGTCAGCTCCGGCGCCCGGAACCCGTTGACCTTCGAGCAGCTCTACGCCGGCGTACGGGCGTACTTCTCAAAGCACCCCTTCGACCTGGGTGAGCGCGGAGCGGTCCGGCTGCCGGTCTGGAAGTTCCCCGGTGGAGACTCGGTCGAGAGCATGCTGCGGTACGGCGAGAAGGCGCACAAGATCGCCGACCGGATCATCACGACCGTGCCGCGCAGCGAGCGGGTCCGCAAGTACGCGCGCGAACTCGACGTCCAGAAGCGCCGGATCGACTTCCTCCGCCGCTACATGGACCTGTACGCCGAATACGCGCAGGCCGAGCTGCAGTTCATCGACGACAACGTGCTCGCGCTGCACAACGCGCTCGAAGGCGACGACCGGGAGAAGTTCTGGTGTGACACCTCGATCGTCGACTGGCAGCACTACCTGCAAGAGGTGCACTGCCCGAGCGTCACCGACTCGCTGCGCCGGCTGGACGTCGTACGGAAGAAGCGGAACAAGGCGCTCGCCGAGACGGCCGGCGTGCTGAAGAAGGTGACGCCGTCCGACGACGCCGAGATCATCGCCGCGTTCGACATGGACGGCACGCTGCTGTCCTCGAACGTGATCGAGACCTACCTGTGGATGCGGCTGCCCGAGCTGGACAGCCACCAGCGGCTCGGCGAGGTCGGCGCGATGCTGCGCAAGCTGCCGAAGCTGATCTCGGCCGAGCGCAAGGACCGGGGCACCTTCCTGCGGACGATCTACCGCCGCTATGAGGGCGCCGACCTGGAAGAGCTGAACCGGATCGTCGACGAGGTGCTGGCCGAGCACGTGCTGGAGAGGCTCAGCGGCGCCGCCGTACGCCGGATCCGCGAGCACAAGGCCGCCGGTCACCGGACGATCCTGATCACCGGTGCCGTCCGGCCGCTGACCAGGCCGCTCGAGCCGCTGTTCGACGAGATCGTCGCGGCCGACCTGGCCGTCGACGACCGCGGCCGCTGCACCGGCTTCCTGACCGGACCGCCGCTGGTCGGTGAGTCCCGGGCCGCCTGGATCAAGCACCGGGCCCGCGGTACGAACATCGACCTCTCGAAGTCCTACGCGTACGCCGACAGCCACTCGGACCTGCCGATGCTGACCGCTGTCGGCAACCCGGTCGCGGTCTCGCCGGACGTCTCGCTGTTCCGGGCTGCCCGGGCCGCGCGCTGGCAGATCGTCGACTGGAAGACGCCCGCCACTTCCTCGCGTCTGGAGATCCCCGGAGTGAACGCCCGATGATGCTCGCACTGGAGATGTACCGCTCGCCGGCCAAGTTCCTGGCCGCCAAGGCGATGGGCAGCCGGATCCCCTCGCTGCTGACCGGACCGGCGGCACCGCTGCGTCTCGTCACGATCAACGAGCCGAAGGCCGACAAGGAGGGCTGGGCGCGGATCCGCCCGATCCTGTCCGGGATCTGCGGCTCCGACCTCGGCATGGTCACCGGCCACACCAAGCTGTACTTCTCGGCGATGGTGTCGATGCCGTTCGTCCCCGGTCATGAGATCGTCGGCGAGCTGCTGGACGACTGCGAGGACCTGCCGAAGGGCACCAGGGTCGTGATGGACTCTGTGCTGACCTGTGCTGCCCGGGGCGTCGAGCCGTGCGACGGCTGTTCGTCCGGGCACTTCAACCGCTGCGACCGGATCACCGTCGGGCATCTGGCGCCGGGACTCCAGACTGGGTTCTGTCAGGACACCGGTGGCGGCTGGGGCAATGTCATGGTGGCTCACCGCAGCCAGCTGTACGCCGTACCGGAGGGTCTGTCCGACGAGCGTGCTGTGCTCGCTGAGCCGCTGGCTTGTGCAGTCCACACTGCTTTGAAAGCAAAGGTGGAGCCGGGGCAGTCGGTGCTGGTCAGCGGTGCCGGAGCGGTTGGGCTGTTCGCGACGCTGGCATTGCGCGAACTCACCCAGGCCGGCCGGATCACCGTGGTCGCCAAGCACGCCAAGCAGCGTGAACTCGCCCGGGCCTTCGGAGCCAGCGACGTGGTCGCGCCGGACGAGGTCTTCCGGGGCGTACGCCGGGCGACCGGGGCATTCCGGCTGAAGCCGCAGGCGGCCAAGGAGTTCCTGCTCGGCGGCGTGGACATCGCCGTCGACGCGGTCGGCAGCAAGGACTCGATCGACACCGTGCTGCGGGTCACCAAGGCCGGCGGCCGGGTGGTGCTGTCGGGCATGCCGTCCACGGGTGCCGATCTGTCCCCGGTGTGGTTCCGTGAACTGGAGCTGACCGGAACGTACGCGTCCTCGCGGGAGGAGCCGAACGACCGGCCCGCCTTCGAGACCGCGCTGGAACTCGCCACGACGGCCCCGCTGGACGGGATCGTCGGGGCCCGCTATCCGCTCTACCGGTGGCGTGAGGCACTCGACCACGCGCAGTCCGCCGGCCGACTGGGGACCGTGAAGGTCGCCTTTGATGTGAGGGCTTCCTGATGGCACGGCTTGGAAAGTACGGCCCGATGAGCGGCGACACGCCCAGTCACAAGGGCCCGATGATTGTTCGACGAGAGAGGTTCTGAGATGGCTCGGCCGGGGTTTGTGCTTGAGGTGGACGACAGGACGCCGCCGCTGCTGGTGCACAACGGTGAGGGGTTCCTGCTGGAGCGTTTCCCGCTGGGCACCCGGGTGGTCTACCCGCCGGAGTCGCTGCCGGCGGTCCGCGATGTCGAAGAGGCGATCCAGAACGCGTTGCTGAACCCGCTCGAGTCCGAGCCGCTGCCGGAGCTGCTGTACGCCGGGATGCGGCTGACGATCGCGTTCGACGACATCTCGATCCCGCTGCCGCCGATGCAGAAGCCGGACATCCGGCAGCGCATCATCGAGGCCGTGCTGACGATGGCCGCCGACGCCGGCGTCGACGACGTCGAGCTGATCTCGGCGAACGCGCTGCACCGCCGGCTCACCCCGAACGAGCTGCGCGACATCGTCGGCGAGCGGGTCTTCCGGTCCTTCTACCCCGACGGCAAGCTGTACAACTTCGACGCCGAGGACCGCGACAACCTCAGCCACCTGGGCCAGACCCGGCACGGCGAGGACGTCGAGATCTCCAAGCGGGCGGCCGAATCGGACCTGCTGGTCTACGTGAACGTGAACCTGGTGGCGATGGACGGCGGTCACAAGTCGACGTCGATCGGCCTGGCGTCGTACAAGTCGCTGAAGCACCACCACAACAGCCACACGATGATCCACTCGCGGTCCTTCATGGACCACAAGGCCTCGAAGATGCACGAGTCGGCCTGGCGGATGGGCGAGGTGCTCACCCAGCACGTCAAGGTCTTCCAGATCGAGACCTCGCTGAACAACGACATCTTCGGCGGCCCGCTGCAGTTCCTGCAGAAGCGCGAGTGGGAATGGTCGATCAAGGACCAGGCCTCGTTCCTGGCCACCAAGCGCGGACTGGAGCTCGCGCCGCCGAAGCTGCGGCACAAGATCTTCACCGAGACCAAGTCGCACTACGGCCTGACCGGTATCAACGCCGGCAAGATCGAGCCGGTGCACGACAAGACCCTGGAGATGGTGCACCGCCAGCACCTGGTCGAGGTGCAGGGCCAGTCCGACGTCGCGATCATGGGCGTGCCGTTCGTCGGCCCGTACAACGTGAACTCGGTGATGAACCCGATCCTCGCGGCCTGCATGGGACTCGGCTACTACTTCAACTCCTACCGGGGCAACCCGATCGTCCGCAAGGACGGCGCGGTCATCCTCTACCACCCGGTGGACTACGAGTTCAGCCAGCTGCACCACCCGTCGTACGTGGACTTCTTCGAGGAGGTGCTGTCGGAGTCGACCGACCCGGCCACCATCGAGGCGAAGTTCGAGAAGCAGTATGCCGAGGACCCGTGGTACATCCACCTGTACCGGACCTCGAACGCGTACCACGGCGTGCACCCGTTCTACATGTGGTACTGGATCAGCCACGCGCTGGACCACTGCGGCGACATCGTCTGGGTCGGCGCGAACCGCAAGACGGTCGAGCGGATGGGCTTCCGGTCCGCCTCGACGCTGCAGGACGCGCTGGAGATGGTGAGCCACTCGGTCGGCCGGTCGCCGTCGATCACCTACCTGCACAACCCGCCGCACCTGCTCGCGGACGTTCGCTGATGGGGGCGAACCTGGTGAAGTTCAGCCGCGACACCGCGCGCGACGTGCGCGTGATGGCGCGCGGCTGGCGCTGGGGCCGGCGGCCGCAGGTACCACGGTCGGCCGAGCCGTACGTGATCCCCAAGGAGACCTCGGTCTTCCCGACCCGCTGGGCCCGTACGCCGGCCGCGATCGCGGTCCGCGAGGTGCTCCTCCAGGGCGGACTCAACGCGGTGATGCGGTACGAGGTGAGCCCGCAGGTGAGCGGGCTCGACTCGCTGACCAAGCTCCGCGGCCCGGCCGTCATCGTGGCGAACCACTCGTCGCACCTGGACACGCCGCTGGTGCTCTGCACACTGCCGGCTGCGATGCGCCGCAAGACGGCGGTGGCGGCGGCAGCTGACTACTTCTTCGACACGTGGTGGCGGGCGACCGCGTCGGCGATCATGTTCAACACGTTCCCGATCGAGCGCCGCGGCGGCAAGCTCAGCCAGACCCCGGGCGACCTGCTCGAGGACGGCTGGAACGTCGTCGTCTTCCCCGAGGGAACCCGGTCGCCCGACGGCTGGATGGAACGCTTCCGGATGGGCGCGGCGTACATCGCCGTCGAGCACGGCGTACCGGTGATTCCGGTGGGCATCAAGGGCTCCTTCGCCGCGATGCCTCGCGGTCGCGGCTGGCCTGTGCCCGGCCGGCCGACGGTCGCAGTACGGTACGGCGACCCGCTGTACCCGGCGGAGGGCGAGAGTCCCCGTGACTTCGCACCCCGCATCACCGCTGCCGTCTCCGCCCTCCTCGACGAAGAGGCAACCACTTGGTGGGAGGCCCGCCGCCGCGTAGCCTCCGGCACCTCCCCCTCCCAGTCCGGCCCCGACGCCGCCCGCTGGCGCCGAGTCTGGGAATCCACCACCCCCGTCAAACCAGCCGGCCAAAAACGCCGAGCCTGGAAGTAGCAGAGCAGCCCCCGCAGAACACATCTGCGGGGTCTTCTCTTTCTGAACCGCTGCGGCGATAGCGTGCGTGCTCATGAACCTGGTGTTCCGGCCGAGCTTCGCTGGTGTCCGTAAGGAGTTCGCGCTGCTGGGCGGCGCGTATCTGGTGATGCTTGTTCTGCTGTGTGTGGCACTGATCAAGTGGACCGGGCTGGTCGTCGCGATCGTGGTGTTCGTCGTGATCGCCGGACTGCTGGCGGCGGTCGTCGTCAGGACGTTCCGGGGTACGACGATCACGGTCACCGACACGACCGTCACGCAGCACCACCCCTGGAACCGGACCGATCGGGTCCTGAACCGGTCCGAGATCATCCGGGTGCTCCGGTTCGACCGGCTCAAGGGCGCGTTGCTGCCGATGAGCGTCCTGCTCGTCGTCGACCGGGATCACCGGCGGCTCGGCGGTGCCGGCTGGCTGTGGAATGCGGACCTGATGAACCAGGTCGCGAGCGCGCTCGCCGATGAGCGGGTTCGGCCCGAGCACTACGCCTCGGTGAGTTCGTTGCAGATCGTGCGGGACTTCGGGGTCGATCCGGATATCAAGCGACGGCCCGTGCGGAGCGCGCTGGTGATGCTGGCCGCCGCGGCGGTTGGCGTCGTGATCGCCTTCTCGTTCTTCCACTCCTGGTTCTGATCCGGCGGACTTTCCGAGCGGGCGTCGTACGGATCGGCGCCGGCCGGTCGGTACGCTTTCCTCGTGAGCCTTGCCGTGCGTGTCATCCCCTGCCTGGACGTCGATGCCGGGCGGGTGGTCAAGGGTGTCAACTTCGCGGATCTGCGGGATGCCGGGGATCCGGTCGAGATGGCGCAGTTGTACGACGCCGAGGGGGCCGACGAGCTGACGTTCCTCGACATCACCGCCTCGTCGGGGTCGCGGGAGACGACGTACGACGTGGTCGGGCGGACCGCCGAGCAGGTGTTCATTCCGCTGACCGTCGGTGGTGGGGTGCGCGAGGCCGCAGATGTGGACCGGCTGCTGCGGGCGGGAGCGGACAAGGTCGGGATCAACACCGGTGCGATCGCGCGCCCGGCCGTGATCGAGGAGATCGCGCACCGGTTCGGCAACCAGGTGCTCGTGCTGTCCCTCGACGTACGGCGTGCTGCCGATCAGCCGAGTGGGTTCGAGGTGACCACGCACGGGGGCCGGAAGTCGGCCGGGCTCGACGCGATCGAGTGGGCCCGCAAGGGCTGGGAGCTCGGGGCGGGGGAGATCCTGCTGAACTCGATGGATGCCGACGGCACCAAAAAAGGTTTCGACCTGGAACTCATCCGGGCCGTCCGCGCGGTCGTCGACATCCCGTTGATCGCCAGCGGCGGAGCGGGGCTGCCCGAGCACTTCCCGCCGGCGGTCGAGGCGGGTGCGGACGCCGTACTGGCCGCGAGTGTCTTCCACTTCGGTGACCTCCGGATCGCCGACGTGAAGAAGGCGCTGCGCGACGCCGGCATCGTGGTCCGGTGAGCGACGTCGTGGCCGGCCACAGCACCACCGACCTGATGGCCGACGTCGAGCACGAACTCTCCACGCTGTTCCGGCGCGCCCGGTCCTCCCAGATGCTGCTCGCCCGCCGGGTGCACCCGGAGATGGACGCGGCCGGCTACGCACTGATCTCCCAGATCGAGCTCGGTACGGCGAGTGGCGGCCCTGGCGTCCGCGCGTCGGATGTCGCCCAGGCACTCGGCCTCGACAAGTCCACGGTCTCGCGCGGCCTGTCCCAACTCGAGTCGCTCGGCCTGATCGAGCGCGTCGAGGACCCCGACGACGGCCGCGCCCGCCTGCTCCGCCTGACCACCACCGGCGCCGCCAGCTTCAACGCCATGCGAACCCAGCGCCAGACCGAGTTCCGGGCCATCCTCGCCCGCTGGGACTCCCCGGACCTCGCGACCCTCGCCACCCTCCTCTCCCGCCTCAACTCAGACCTCAGCTAACACCCCCGTACGCCGGCATCTGTTCCGACCTCTCGGCTCGACGCAGACCTCAGCTGGTACGCCGTACGCCGGCATCCGCTCCGACCTCTCGTCGGCCGAGCCCGCCTCCGCTGCGTCGCGCGCCTCTCTCGGGGACACCACCTTTCCCGGACGGGCGGATGCGACGCTGCCTGCCCACTTACCGGCTCGACTTGCCGATTTTTTGCGATGAAATCGGCGAGTCGAACCGGTAGGTGGCGGGAGTCCGGTGAGTCGAGACGGTAAGTCGCGAGGAGACCGGCGAGTCGGGGCGGGAAGTCGGGCGGGGACCGGCGAGTCGAGCCGGGAAGTGTGCGGGGAGCGGGGAGTTGGGACGGTAGGTCGGGAGGGCAGCGGCGAGTCGGGGCGGGAAGTGGGGCGGAACCGGCGAAGTGGGGCGGAACCTGCGAAGTGAGGTGGGGGCCGGCGAGGCTGGGCACGAGGGGGCCAGCGAATGGTTGCAGAAACCAACTAAATGTGTATATAGTTGGGTTATGCAACTAGCTCAGCAAGCCTCTGTCCCGGAGGTGGAGCGGGACACGCCGGCTCAGGAAGTGCTCGAAGGAGTCAGTTCGCTGCTCCGGGCCGTGCGCTGTATCGAGCACCGGCAGGTCTGGCCGGACGCCGGCCTGCGGCGTGCGGACGCCAGTGTGCTGAAGGTGCTCGCCAAGGACGGCGAGCAGCGCAGCGGCGAGATCGCCGCGAAGCTCGGCGTCGACGCGTCGGTGGTCAGCCGGCAGCTGACCGTGCTGGAGGGCGTCGGCCTGGTGAACCGACGGCCGGATCCGGCCGACGCGCGAGTGTCCCTGGTCGCGCTCAGTGCCCTCGGCGAGCAGCGGCTGCAGGCGCTCTACGCGAGCTACACCCACCATCTTCGCGCCGCCCTGACGGACTGGGATGACGAGCAGATGGCCGCGGCGGCCGAGACCCTGCGCCGCATCGCCGGTGCGGTCACCCAGGCCGCCGAGTCCGTCCGGCGCGTCAACACTTCGACTGGAGACTGATGACTGTCACCGAGAACCGGTATCAGGCGCCCGCTGCCCCGGAGCTCACCCACCGCGAGATCCTCGAGATCCTGATCGGCCTGCTGGCCGCGCTGTTCACGGCGATGCTCAGCTCGACGATCGTCAGCAATGCCCTGCCGACGATCATCGCCGACCTGGAGGGCTCGCAGACGCAGTACACCTGGGTACTGACCGCGAGCCTGCTGGCTACCACGGTGTCCACGCCGATCTGGGGCAAGCTGTCCGACCTGATGAGCAAGAAGCTGCTGGTGCAGCTCGCGATCGTCCTGTTCGTGATCGGCTCGGCGCTTGCCGGCATGGCGCACAACGTTCCGTTCCTGATCGGCGCCCGCGTCCTGCAGGGCCTCGCGATGGGCGGCCTGATGGCGCTGGCCCAGGCGATCATCGGCGCCGCGATCCCGCCAAGGGACAGAGGCCGGTACTCCGGTTACATGGGTGCCGTGATGGCCGCCGCGACTGTGAGTGGTCCGCTCATCGGCGGCGTCATCGTCGACACCTCGTGGCTCGGCTGGCGCTGGTGCTTCTATGTCTGTGTCCCGCTGGCCGTGGTCAGCCTGGTGATCTTGCAGAAGTACCTGAAGCTGCCGATCTTCAAGCGTCGCGTGCAGATGGACTACCTCGGCGCGATCCTGATCAGTGCCGCGGCAAGCCTGCCGCTGATCTGGGTCACCTTCGCCGGCCAGAACTTCGACTGGGTCTCCTGGGAGTCGGCGCTGTTCGTCGGCGGCACGCTGGCGTTCGGCCTGCTCGCCGTACTGGTGGAAACGAAGGCAGCGGAGCCGCTGGTCCCGTTGAAGGTCGTCCGGCAGCGCACCACCGCACTGGCGATCGTCGCCAGCCTCGCGGTCGGCGTCGCGATGTTCGGCAGCGCGCTCTTCCTCGGCCAGTACTTCCAGATCGCCCGTGGCTACAGCCCGACCGAGGCCGGCCTGCTGACCATCCCGATGATGCTCGGTTCGTTCGTCGGCTCGGTAGGGTCCGGCCAGATGATCACCCGGTTCGGCAAGTGGAAGCGGTACCTGATCGCCGGCGGCATCCTGCTCGTCATCGGCCTCGGCATCCTGGGCACGATCGACCACACCAGCCCGTACTGGTACGTCGCTCTCGGGATGGGATCGATGGGCATCGGGATGGGCATGATGATGCAGAACCTGGTGCTCGCCGTACAGAACACCGTCGACGTGACGGAGATCGGTGCATCCAGCGCCACGGTCTCGTTCTTCCGTAGTCTCGGTGGCGCTGTCGGCGTCTCCGTCCTCGGTGCCGTGCTTGCGGCCCGCGTGAAGGATCTGCTGATCCAGGGTCTGCTGGCCGGACCGGGTGGCGCCGAGGCGGCGCGCAAGGTGCAGGAAGGCGGCGGCGGGACGAGCCTGCTCGACGTCAATCACCTGCCCCCGCAGCTCGCCGAGCTCGTCCGGCACTCGTACGGCGACGCGACCGGCCGGATCTTCACCATCGCCGCGCTCTGCGGCCTGGTCAGCCTGATCGCGGTCCTGTTCATCAAGGAGGTCCCGCTCCGGCGTACCGTCGCCAAGATCGAGACCCTTGAAGACTGAGTACTACGGATGCAAGGCGGGCGGTGCTTCCGACGGGGGAGCGCCGCCTCCTTGCATTTCAGGCGGTTCAAGGCCGGCCAGCGACTTCGTCGCGAGGATGGGCGAACCGAGCAGCCAGAGGACGGCAAGGAAACCGCCGGCCGAGGAGATCAGCAAGGTCTCCCGTACGCCGATCCAGGTACCGAGGAATCCACCGACGATCGCACCGAGCGGCCGGACCCCGTAGTTGATGCTGCTGAACGCTCCGCTGACCCGGCTTCGCATGTGCTCGTGGGTCACGGCCGCCTGCAATGAGTTCAACGGCACGTCGAAGCACATCACCGCGAAGGCCCCGACGAACTCGGCCGCGCCGAGGGCCGCCGCGCGGACCCAGATCGGGCCGGACGCCAACGCCGCGATGGCGATCGAGGCGGGGAACACGATCGCCCCGATCGCGATGACCCGGCCGGCGCCGAGCATTCTGGTCAGCGGGGTCGCGGCCAGCGCGCCCAGTAGCCCACCGGAGGCGCCGATCCCGAAGGCGAGGCCGATCGTGCCGGCGGAGAGTTCGAGAATGCGGCTCGCGAACAGGACGAGGAGCGCGATGCTGATCAGGTTGAAGAAGTTCACCGTCGTCGCACAGGCGAGGCTGACGCGCAGATAGGGATGCTTCAGCAGGTAGCGCATCCCCTCGCGAGACCTGCGCAGCAAGGATTCCTCGGTCACCTCGTGGTCGGCCGGAGTCACCTTCAGGCGGCTGATCTGCAGCGCCGAGAAGACGAACGAGAGCGCGTCCACGACGATCGCGACCGGCGCGGTCAGCCATTGCACCAGGACGCCGGCGACCGCGGGCCCACCCATGAACGAGATCGACCTGGTCGCCGAGAGCTTGCTGTTGGCTTCCATGAACTGGTCGCGGGAGACGAGCCGGACGAAGAACGACGCGTACGCCGTACTGAAGACGACGTGTGCGGTGCCGGCCAGGATCGCGATCGCGTAGAGCTGGCCGAGGGTCAGCGCGTCCAGCCAGTACGCCGCAGGGAGCGAGAGCAGCACGATCGTCCGGGTCAGGTCAGCCGCGATCATCAAGGGGCGTTTGTCGCGGCGCTGATCGACCCAGGCGCCGATGAAGAGCGAGGCCAGGTTGGGTAGCCAGACTGCGGCGGTCAGGAAGCCGACCTGACTTGGCGAAGCGTTCAGCAGCGTGACGGCGATCAGCGGCAGCGCCAGTTCGGTGATCCGATCGCCGAACTCCGAAACGCCCTGGGCGGACCAGAAGGTCCGGAACCGGCGATCACGCCACAAGCTGGCGGCGGGCAGAGTTCTCACGGGAAACCTCGTTCGGGCAGGCGGAGTAAGGGAAGGAAGGCGAGAGCCGGCCGCAAGGCGGGAGCACGGACCGTCACGTGGTTGCTTCGGGCAATGAGATCGGAGGAGGCGGGTAGTCAGGTAGGCGCTTCGGGTAAGGAGATGGAGGAGGCGGCGGTCAGGTTGTTGCTTCGGGCAAGGAGATGCGGAGGAGGCGGACCGGGCGGGCGTCCTCGGGCAGGTCGCCGTGGTCGCGGCGGTGGACGTACGGCGCGAGCAGCTGCTCGATCGCGGACTCGACGGCGTCGGCCTCCTCGCGGGTGAGGACTAGCAGGGTGTTGGCCGAACCGGCCAGCCTGCTCCACTCGGGATCGAGCTGTGGCTCGGTCTCGGTGAGCCACCGCTGGGCGGCTTCCATCGCCTGGTTCATCAGCTCGACCCGTAGCAGGCGCCCGGCCTCCCGGCCCTCGGGCGTATCCGGCATCTCGACCCGGAACCCGCGGGCGACCGCCTTCCACCAGCGCTGCCGCCGATCGCTGCCGCTGGGCGGGGGGCCGTCGACCACCAAGCCGAATGAAGCCAGGTGGCGCAGATGCCAGCTCGTCACCGACGGGGAGGCGCCGACGTGCTCGGAGAGCTGGGTCGCCGTGGCCGGACCGTTCTTCTGCAGGTAACTGAGTGCGGCGAGCCGGACCGGGTGCGCCAACGCTCGCATCGCCTGCGGGTCGGTGATCTCGAAATCGCCGTACGGATTCTTGAGAGACACGTTTCGAGAGTAATCTCTCAGATCTCGCTGCGCAGCAGTGTTAAGCAGCTGCGTAGTAAATTCGCTAATATACTGCCTAGATACCGGTGTTATGGTTAACAGATGCGTAGTAACGAAGAGGCGGCCAAGCGGATCCTGACGGGCAGTGGGTTGTTCGCCGCCAGAGCCAGGGCGGAGCGCGCCGGTGCGATCACCCTCGCCCAGACCGGCGTACTGCGGCAGCTCGCCAAGGCCGGCGCGCTGACCCCGAGCGAGCTGGCCGAGCGGCTCCGGACCCAGCCGCAGTCGCTGTCCCGGGTGTTCGCCGCATTGGAGGAGCAGGGCTGGATCCGCCGCCGCCCCGCCCCGGACGACGGCCGCCAGTCGTTGCTGGAGATCACCCAGGCGGGTGCCGACGGGCTCGCCGCCGAGCTCCGGCCGCGGGAGATCTGGCTGGCCGGGGCGCTGGAAAAACTGACCGAAGCGGAGCGGGACTTCCTCGTCGTCGCGGCCGGTCTGCTGGAACGACTCTCGGAGGACGACGGCCGATGACGGCAACCATCACGACCGACATCACCATCGACAAGGCCCCGGTACGCCGGGTGGCGCGCCTGTTCCGCCCGTACCGCTGGTCCATCGCCGTCCTGGTGCTGATCTCGGTCGCCCAGGGTGCCGCGGGCGTCGCTTCGCCGTTCATGGTCCGCGAGATCGTCGACCGGGCGCTCCCGCAGCGCAGCGCGTCGCTGGTCGTCCTGTACTCCGGCGGCATGATCGTCGCCGCCGCGCTCGCAGCGGTGCTCGGCGTCGCCTCGACCCGGCTCTCGAACGTGATCGGCCAGGGCGTGATGCACGATCTCCGGGTCGGCGTGTACGACCACCTGCAACGGATGTCGCTCGGCTTCTTCACCCGCACCCGGGCCGGCGAGCTGCAGTCCCGGATCGCGAACGACATCGGCGGCGTGGACAACGTCGTCATCAATACGGCCAGCTCGGTGGTCCAGAACGGGATCGCCGCCCTCACCGTCGGCGTCGCCGCGCTGATCATGAACTGGAAGCTCGCGATCGTCTGCTTGATCGTCGTACCGGTGTTCCTCGCCTTCTCGTTCCGGATCGGCCGCCAGCAGCGCCAGATCGCCCGCGGCCGGCAGCAGCAACTCGCCGGCATCACCGCGCTGGTCGAGGAATCCCTGTCGGTCGCAGGGGTCCTGCTCGCCAAGACCCTCGGCCGCCAGCGCGAACTGTCGCAGCGCTTCGCCACCGAATCCCGTGCGCTGTCGAAGACCGAACTCGACGCGGCGATGAACGGCAAGTGGGTGAACTCGAGCCGCCGGGCCAGCCTGACGATGATCCCCGCGATCATCTACCTCGTCTCCGGCCTCACCCTCGCGCACGGCTCGGCCCAGTTCTCGATCGGCACCGTGGTCGCCTTCACCACCATGCTGAACCGCCTGGTCGCCCCGGCCACCGCTCTGCAAGGAATCGGCACCGCCGCCTCGACCTCGATGGCTCTCTTCGGCCGCATCTTCGACGTACTCGATCTGCCGGTCGACGTCGCCGAGAAGCCGGACGCCCGAAGCCTGCCGCACCCACGCGGCGAAGTACGGATCTCCAACGCTTCCTTCCGGTACTCCGACGACGCACCCTGGACGCTCGCCGACATCGACTTCGTCGTCGAGCCCGGTACGACGACCGCGTTGGTCGGGGAGACCGGGTCGGGCAAGACGACGCTCGCTTACCTCGTCGCCCGGTTGTACGACCCGCAACGCGGCCAGGTGATGATCGATGGCGTCGACCTGCGCGACCTGACCTTCTCCGCGATCTCGGATGCCGTCGGCCTGGTCTCGCAGGAGACCTACCTCTTCCATGAGTCGGTCCGCGAGAACCTCCGCTTCGCGGCGCCGTCGGCCACCGATGCCGAGGTGATCGCGGCGGCCCGGGCGGCCCGGATCCACGAGCTGATCGCCGGCCTGCCCGAGGGGTACGACACGGTCGTCGGCGCCCGCGGCTACCGCTTCTCCGGTGGTGAGCGGCAGCGGCTCGCGATCGCCCGGATGCTGCTGCGGAACCCGCCGATCCTGATCCTCGACGAGGCGACCAGCGCGCTCGACAACGAGACCGAGCGCGCGGTCCAGGCCGCGATCGACGAACTGGCCCGGGACCGGACGACGATCGCGATCGCGCACCGGCTCTCGACCGTCCGGAACGCGGACCAGATCCTCGTCCTCGACCACGGCCGGATCGTCGAACGCGGCACCCACGCGGAGCTGCTGGCGAACTCCGGCCGCTACGCCCGCTTGCACGGCGCCCTCACCTGATCCACGAGGCCCGATCCGCCGGGCCCCGAACCATTGCCTGCTGGATTTATCTGAAATTGGATGGAACCGGATGGGGGAGCAGCGCGTGTTAGGGGTGTGAGGCACATCGACGGCGATCCCGCGGCGGAGGTTGCGGCGCTCTATGCGCGGACCTGGCCGCGGCTGATCGGTGTGCTGGTCTCGATCGGGGGTTCACGTGCCGATGCCGAAGAGGTGGCGCAGGACGCGTACGTGAAACTGCTCGGCCACTGGGACCGGATCCGCCGCTACGACGATCCGGAAGCCTGGGTGCGGGCGGTCGCCGTACGGACTCTGGTCAGCCGGCTCCGGCGTCAGCAGGTGGCGGCTCGTGCCTCCGCGAAGTTGCTGGGCAGGACCGGCGAGGTCCGTGAGCCGGACGGCGAGGCGCTCGATGTCTCGGCCGCGCTGGCCAGGATCAGCCCCGCCCAACGAGCTGTGGTGGTGCTGCACCACGTGATGGATCTACCGATCGAACAGGTCGCCGACGAGCTGGGGTTGCCGCCGGGGACCGTGAAGTCCCGGCTGGCCCGGGCGCGGCAGGCGCTCGCGCCGCTACTGGCTGTCCAGGAGGAGGTGCCACATCATGTCTGAGCTCCGCGATCTACTGACCGAGTACGTCGACGAGCGGACGCCCGAGCAGGCGCCGCCGTTCACCCAGGTCGAATCCGCCGTACGCCGGAAGCGGCGCAACCGTGGTCTCGCGGCGACCGCGGTGGTGGCGCTGGTCGTCGGGGGAGTCGCGGTCGCGAGCTTCAACCTGCCCCGCGCCGAGGAGGAGCCGGCGAGCCCACCGGTCAGTGCGCCCGTGCTCGGTTCGCTGGACGACGGACCGCCGCCGGCGAAGTTCAGGTTCGGGGCGACCCTGATGATCCTCACCGGCGAGATCCCGGTGGTCGCGGTGTCCGCCGATCCGAACAATTCGTCCGGTCTGATCGTGGACGCGACCCGTGACGACGACGAGAGCTGTCTGCCGCACACGATGGTGCGGATCCTCGCGCAGGACGCCAAGACGGTCCGGATCGCCGCGTACCGGTACGCGGTGGCGCCGGATCAGCCCGAGGCCCAGCAGTGTCTGAAACCTGGTGGAAAGGACCTGCGGATCCCGCTGGATCTGCGCTGGCAACTCGGGAGCAGGAAGGTGCTGGCCGGCACGACTGGGAACCGGTCGGTCCTGAACTGACGACCTCGCCGGGGCGGACCGCGACCACCCCGGCGAGGAAGTCTGTCGCTCGATTCCGTCAGCCGGGGTCAGCCGATCCCGGCACCGCCTTCATTGCTGCCGACAGGTAGCCGGTTCCGATCCGGAGGCCGTCGAGCCACTTCGTCAGCCGCGACGCTTCGGCGTCGAGTGCTTTGCTCGTCCGCGCCGAGATCTTCTCCAGCTTCCGTACTTCGACCACGCCGTCGGCGTCCTGGACCCAGCAGCCGACGATCCGCCCGTCCGCCCAAGCTGTCGTCCCGGCGTTCCCGTTGCGGTCGAAAAGCTGATCACGATGCGGCCCGAGGTAGAAGTCGCGGCGCTTCCAGCCCATCACCGTCGGATCCATCGCCGGCAACAACGCCACCCACGGCCCGGGATCAGCCGCTTCCTCGAGGTCATCCGGCAACAGCCACCCGGTCGACCCGTCATCAAGCTCGACCTCAACCGCGTGCAGCTCCGCCAAAGCAGTCCGTACGACGCCCTTCGTGCTCCCCAACCACCACACCAGATCGTCTTCCGTCCCCGGCCCGAACGAGAAAAGCCACCGCCGAACCAGCTCCCGATACCCCTCACTAGAAGAAGGCAAAGTCTCCATTTCTGCTCCGAGCCAGCGGTTCATCAGTAGCCAGCGGGGGCGGGAGGTGGTCCAGCGGCCGGTGTTCAGGCCTCGGACGAGTTCACCCTCGACGCCGAGCAGCGTGAGCACCCCGGAGGCCGTGAAGGTCTGCCCCGCCGAGAGCTCGACCTTCACATCGATCATCGGTACGGCCTTGCGCACCTCGGACGCCGTGCATCCGTCCGGGTTCTCCGCGAGCAACGCGAGGATCTCGGCCCGCGCCTGCTTCAGCCACAGGTCGCCGTCGGCCGCGATCCCGACCTTGACGATCCCCTTCGCGATCCGGGTTCGCTCGGCAGCGGCGACACGTGCCGACGCGCTCGCCCAAGCTGCGGGCAACAGCTCGCGCGGAAACACGAAGAGCGTGCGCCGCATGGCCAACTGCTTCACCAGACTGCGGTCCTCATACAGCGCGCGATCCAGATCGGCGACCTCGAACCCGTCGACCCGGGCCCAGCAGGATAGGTAGACCGAGGCTGCCTCGGTCGCATGCAGCACCGTCAGCGCCCGCGTCGCCGCTTCCGCAGTACCGACTTTGAACGCAGGCGCCAGCGCGTGCCGGGCTGCGATCCGGGCACGGCGTTCGTCGTCGGTCACGTGGTGCATGCCGCAGATGCTTTCAGACCGCTCCGACAGTCCGGCGCCAGATGTCGGTCATCACCTTCGGACGCATGCCCACGTGCAGATAGAGCTGTACTGCGGGCGTCGGGTTCGAGCTGTCGACGTGCAGGATCGTCCCGGCCCGGCCGGCGGCAGCGTCTTCCGCGAACGCATCCCGCAGCAAGAAGGCTGCCAGTCCACGGCCGCGCGCCTCAGAGAGTACGGCGAGCCGCCCGACGTACCCGCAGTTCTCGGACTTCACGAAGTTGTCGTTGCACTCGCGCATCGCGACCGGGCGGCCGTCGAGTTCGAGGAGGGTCAGTTGCGACCAGTCGAAGGTGGAGCGCGTCTCCCGCGAGGCCACCCAGTCGTCGTACGGGCGGGGAACTGCAGTCGGCTGGTCCGCGAACGCCTCGGCCATCACCTGGTGTGCAGCCCGTCGGGTCGCGTCGTCGGGCGCGCCACGTCTGAGCGTGACACCGGCCGGAACAGCGGGTCGCTCCGGCGGCGTCACATGCCGGATCTCCATCCGCTGGATGGTCGTACCGACCGTGAATCCCCGCGCCTCAGCCAGCCCGGGAAGCAGCTTGTCCTCGCGAAGAATTCCCAGTCCGACGGTGACTCCACTGTCCGGCGCTCGGTCTTTTCGGCGGCCGATCTCGGCGGCCTGCTGGTCGGCGCGTTGATTCGCGGTGTCGAGCAGCCAGGCGGCGACGGCCGGGTCGGCGGCGGTGACGTCCAGATCGACCCGACTGCCGTACAGGCTGGATGTCGCGCAGCCGACCAGCTCGGCGCCGTCGAAGACCAGCCAGGTATCCGATGCGGGGACAAGCGCCGGATCTCGAAGGTAATTGGCCACGTCGTCGAGGCTGAACTTGGAAAACCCCAGCAACTTCGACGAGTAGCCGCCCATCAAGGCGGTGATCGCCGGGATGTCCCCGTCCTCGATCGGCCGAACCGTGAGCCCGGCGGGAAGTGTTGGTGAGCTGTGGCCCGGTGGCGGCGTGGCAGTCATCCTCTCATCGTGGGGAACGACTGCCACGCTGTCGAACTGATTAGCAGGCCTTCGTCCACTCGCCGCAGTCGTCGGCGGCTGCGGTGCGGGAAAGGTCTGGTTTGATTGCTGCGACCGGGGTCTGGTCGGTCCAGGAGGCTAGGAGCACACCGACTGCGTCCTCGACCGAGCGGGGGCTGGTCAGGTAGTTGTTGGCGATCATCGAGAAGACCAGTTTGCGGCCGTCCTTGGTTGACACGTAGCCGGACAGGGCGGTGACGCCGGTGAGTGAACCGGTCTTGCCGTGCAGGTTGCTCGCCGCCGGGGTACCGGCCATCCGGCTGCGCAGCGTCCCACCGACGAAGCGATTCGGGTTGCCTGCGATCGGCAGTGCGTCGTACCACTGCTGGAACCACGGCTCGTGCTCGGCGCCGATCAGGACGTCGGTGACGCTCTTGGCCGTCACGTTCACCTTGCGAGACAGGCCGGAGCCGTCGGACAGCCGGATCGTGTTGGTGGCGACCCCGAGGGTCTGCGCGTACTTCGTGACCACGTTGAGCCCGGCCGGCCAGCTGCCGTCTGCAGCTGCTACCGCACCCATCGCTTTCACCAAGGTCTCGGCGTGCATGTTGTTGGAGAGCTTAAGGAACGGCGTCATCAGTTCGCCGACCGTCATCGACTCGTCGCGGGCCAGCCGCCGGGCGTCGGCGGGCGAGGCCGACGCACGGATGTGTCCGTCGACCTTGATGCCCTGAGCCTTCATCGCCCGCTCGAACACGTCGGCGGCGTACAGGGCCGGCTCCCAGACGGTCACCCATTCCTGGCTGACGGTGTCGTCGGCCGGGACCGAGCCAGAGACCCGTACGACGTTGGTGCCGTGGTCGCGCTCGATGGTCAGGGTGTTGTCGGAGCCGGTGGCGCCGGTCGTGGCGGTGTTCACCAGCTTGATCACGCCGTTGGCCGGCACGAGGTTCAGCTTCACGGGTGCACCCACTGCCGCACCCGGCAGGCTTTCGACGATCGCCGTACCGGAGTCGTAGTCGGTGTTGGGCGCGAGCGTGAGGGCCGAGATCTGGGCGCTGTAGTAGAACGGCTCGTCGTCCCAGGCCCAGCTGTCGCCGAGGCGGACCTTGTCGAAGTAGGTGTCGTCGGCGATCAGGTCACCGTCGACCCGCTTGATCCCGGACCGGGCGAGCTGCTGGGCGAGTCCGGCATAGTCCGACTCGAGCAGCGTCGGGTCGCCGAATCCTTTCAGATAAAGGTTTCCGCGCAGTTTTCCGTTCTGAACGGCGGCTGTCGCGAGGACATCGGTGTGGAAACGGTAATCCGCGCCGAGGGTGTGCATGGCGGCCGTCGAGGTGAACAGCTTCGTGTTCGACGCGGGCAGCATCCGTTGGCCGCCGTTGCGGTCGTACAGCGTCTCCCCGGTGGTCGCGTCCCGGACCACGAGCGCGACCTGCGACCCTGTGTAGGCGGGATTGGTGAGCAGCGCATCCAGCTGCTGCTGCAACGGCGTGGCCTGTACGGCGGCCGGCGCACCGACCGACTGGGTGACCAACCCGGCCGTGGCGGCGACTGCTGCGGCGACGGCGACCAGCCCTCGCGCCGAGACTCTCGGTAAAATCCTCACGACATACTCCTAGGCTTCAGGCGGAAACCAACTACCCCGGAGTCAACACCTCCGGCCCGCGCGGGTCCAGCGGTCGGCGAGTTTCGGAGCACCTCTCGTCTTTCAGGTGAATCGATGTAAACCTAACAACCAACAGGTTCGCCCCACCTGAGGAGCTGCTATGTCCCGAAAACTGTTGGCCGCGGCCGTCGCCGCACTGGCGCTGCTGAGCATGCTGACGCCGGCCCACGCCGTAGTACAGAAGACCACCGCCGTACAGAAGACCGCTGCCGCGGTGTTTCCGGCTGAGGTGATCGGGGAGGACTTCCCCGATCCGGATGTGTTCCAGAAGAACGGCACTTGGTATGCCTACTCGACCAACAACGGACGCGGAAACGTGCCGGTCGCCACCGCGGCGAGTGCCAACGGGCCGTGGACGATTCGCGGCGACGCGATGCCGGGCGGTCCGTCGGCCGGCTGGGCCCAGGGCGGCCGGACCTGGGCGCCCGACGTCTACCCGAACCCCGATGGCACCTACACGCTCACCTACACCGCCTGGCACAAGGCGTCCGGGCGCCAGTGCATCGGCGTCGCCACCGCGAGTTCCGCGCTCGGCCCGTTCACCCCGGTCGGCAGCCAACCGCTGATCTGCCCGCTGAACCTCGGCGGCGCGATCGACGCGAACACCTTCGTCGCGAACGACGGCACCCGGTACCTGGTCTGGAAGAACGACGGCAACGCCATCGGGGTCCAGTCGACCCTCTGGCTGACCCGTACGGCGAACAACGGCACCACCCTGGTCGGCGGCAACACCGCGATGCTCTCGTCCAGCGGAGTCATCGAGGCGCCCGACCTGGTCCAGCGCGGCAGCCAGTACGTGCTGTTCTTCTCCGGCGGCGGCTACAACGACTGCAACTACCTCACGTCGTACGCGACCTCCCCGAGCCTCGGTGGCCCGTGGACGACGGCGTACCGGCCGTTGATGACGACCGCGAGCTTCGACAACCACATCTGCGGTCCCGGCGGCGCGGACTTCAACAACTCCGGCAAGGTCTTCGTGCACGGCTGGGTGAACGGCTCCCGGCACCTGTACGTCGCGGACGTCGGCTGGGCGAACGACTTCCCGGTCGTCCGCGGCAGCCGGGTCCGGACCGAGGCCGAACGCGGCACGCTGAACCACTGTGTGGTCCGCACCGGAGCTGCAGGCGCATCCGGTGGAGCGGTCGCGGCCTACATCGACTACGCGGACTCCTGGGTCGAGGTCTCCTTCTTCGCCCCGACGGCTGGTGGCTACACGCTGTGGGTCGGTTACGCGAACGGCATGGGCTCCACCTCCAGCCACGGAGTGGTTGTCAACGGCAACAGCCAGGGCGTGGTCAGCTACCCGGTGACCGGCTGGGACAACTGGCAGCAGTCGTCCGTCCCGATCACGCTGAACGCCGGCTGGAACACCGTCCGGCTGACCAAGGGCGACCTGTACGCCGAAGTGGACTACCTCGAGCTGCAATGAGGCTCGCCCCCGTAAGCTCGGTCCGGAACCACACAGCACACGGGGAGTCCGGACCACCAGATGGCAAAACCACCAGAACAGGTGTCCGTCGAGCGGCCGCGTCGCCGCTCGCCGGGCTGGCTCGACCTGCACCGCACCACCAGAGGTCTGCAGGCGATGCTCTACGGTGCGCTGGCTTCGCTGATCTCGCTGGTGATCACGTTCTGGACGCTGCCGCAGATCAGCAGCACCGGTACCTTCCCGATCCTGCGGCTGGTGGTGCTGCTGGCCGTGATCGGGCTGGTGATGCGCTGGATCCTGGCCGGCGTCGCGATCCTGATCGGCTCGGTCGGCGTCCTGATCGGCGGGCTGCTGTCGCAGTTCTGGGTGGTCTACCTCGGCGTCACCATCGACCCCGGCGTGCAGCTGCACGGTGGGGTCGAGGCGCCGGTGATCGTGTCGATCGTGCTCGGCTCGGTCAGTGCCTTCGTCGGCTGGCTCGCGTACGCCGGCAGTGACGACGCCTACGTCTCCGAGGTGATGCGGGTCGTCCGTCGCCGGGCCCGCCGGATCCAGCCGGCGCCGAAGACGGGGATGCTGATCATCCAGATCGACGGCCTCTCCGCGCCGCTGCTGAACTGGATGGTGCTCGCGGGCAACCTGCCGCATCTGGGCGGCTGGATCCGCGAGGGCAGCCATTCGATGATCGACTGGCATACCGGCGTACCGGCGACCACTCCGGCGAGTCAGGCCGGGATCCTGCACGGCGGTTCGGGGCAGATCCCGGCGTTCCGGTGGTACGAGAAGGAGACCGGGCGGGTGATGGTGACGAACCGGGCCCGCGACGCCGCCGAGATCGAGGCCCGGATGTCGACCGGACGCGGCCTGCTCGCCGGTGGTGGGGCGAGCATCAGCAACAACTGGTCCGGCGATGCCGACCGGTCGGTGCTGGTGTTCAGCCGGGCGGCGCTGCCGAACGGGCGCAGCCGCGGGTACGTCCGCTTCTTCTCCAGCCCGCAAGGTGCCGCTCGCGGCCTCGTGCTGTGCATGGGGGAGATGATCAAGGAACTGCACCAGGGCCGCCGGCAACGCCGCCGGAACCTGATTCCGCGAGTCAACCGCGGCGGCTCGTACATCTTCCTGCGCGCGATCTCGAACGTGCTGCTTCGCGACCTCAACGTCTCGCTGATCACCGACGAGCTGGTCAAGGGCACGCCGGTGATCTACTGCGACTTCGTCGACTACGACGAGGTCGCCCACCATGCCGGGCCGACCCGGCCGGAGTCGCTGCAGACGCTGGAGGGCCTCGACCGGGTGCTCGGCGCGCTGAAGCGGCTCATCGACACGCTGCCGCACTCGTACGAGATCGTCGTGCTGTCCGACCACGGCCAGAGCCAGGGATCGACCTTCCTGCAGCGGTACGGCCGGACCCTCACCGAGGTGGTCGACGACCTGGTCGACACCACCAAGGAGCCGGTCGCGGCGACCGGCAAGTCAGAAGGCTGGGGACCGGTGAACGCCTTCCTGACCGAACTGTCGCTGCGCCGCAGTGTGGCCGGCACCGTGACCCGGCGGGCGCTGCACGCCAAGGTGTCCCGCGGCGAGGTCGAGCTCGGCCCGAAGGACTGCGAGCCGCCGGTCGCGGCCGACGAGCAGATGGTCGTCACCGCGTCTGGGAACCTGGCGCTGATCTACCTGGCGACCACGCCCGGTCGGGTGCCGCTGGAGGAGATCGAGTTGCTGCACCCCCGGTTGATCCCGGGGCTGGCGACACATCCGGGGATCGGGTTCGTGGTGGTGGACTCGCTGGCGGAAGGACCGGTGGCGATCGGCCGGGCCGGGGTGCACGTGCTGCGGACCGGCCGGATCGAAGGGATCGACCCACTCACGGCGTACGGCGATCGGGCGGCCGCCGCGATGCTTCGGCAGGCCGAGATGCCGCACAACGGGGACATCGTGGTGATCAGCCGGGTCGACGAGTACACCCACGAGGTGGCGGCCTTCGAGGAGCTGGTCGGCTGCCACGGCGGGCTGGGCGGCTGGCAGACCGAGGCGATGCTGGTCCACCCGCGGCGGTTCGCGGTCGAGGAGCAACCCGTCGGCTCCGACGCGGTGCATCACCTGCTGATCAGCTGGCTCGAGCAACTCGGCCAGCGCGAGGGACTCGCGGAGCAGGTCGCGCCCAAGCCGGCGGATGCCAGCGTGGATGCCAGCGTGGAGGCCGGATAGTGCGGATCACCTGGTGGGGGCACGCCACCACCACCATCGAGGAGAACGGCACGCGACTGCTGACCGACCCGGTGCTGACCTCCCGGATCGCGCATCTGCGCCGCCGCCGTGGACCGTCCCCGCTGCCGGAGGCGGGAGCCTGCGACGCCGTACTGATCTCGCACATGCACGCCGATCACCTGCACCTGACCTCGCTGCCGCTGGTCGCACCGGACGCCGCCCTCGTCGTACCGCGTGGTGCCGCGAAGCTGATCGCGGCCGACTGCGGATCGGCCTTCGCGGACCGCTGCATTGAAGTTGCCCCAGGCAATCAAGTTCGGATCGGCAACCTCGACATCACCGCAGTGACGGCTGCGCATGACGGTCGCCGGCTGCCGTGGTCGGCGCACGCGGGACCGGCCCTCGGCTACCGGATCGAGGGCACGCCGAGCGTCTGGTTCGCCGGCGACACCGACCTGTACGACGACCTGGCGGCCGAGGCGGGTCCGGTCGATCTGGCGCTGGTTCCGGTCGGCGGTTGGGGACCCTCGCTCGGGCCCGGGCACCTGGATCCGGTCCGGGCGGCCGAGGCCGTACGCCGGGTGGGCGCGCGCGTCGCCGTACCGGTGCATTACGGGACGTTCTGGCCGATCGGGTTCGATTGGATGAAACCCGACTTGTTCCTGCCGCCGGGATCGCGGTTCAAGGCAGCGATGACCGAGCTGGATCCGGCCGTCCGGGTCGAGTTGCTGGCGCCGGGGGAGTCGACTGAGGTGGTTCATCGATGACGGGCGACGACTTCGGCTGGGTGTACCTCGCCGCGCTGGCCGGGGCGGTCCTGATCGGTGCCGTGCTGCCGGTTCTGCCGACCGGTGCGGCGGTGTCGGCGGGGGCGGTGCTCGCTTCGCATCACAACCCGATCGGCCTGGTCGGCGTACTGATCGCTGGTGCGGCAGGTGCCTATGCCGGCGACCTGATCGTGTACGCCGCGTGCCGGGCTGGTGGTGAGACGCTCGCCAAGAAGGTCGGCTGGCTTCGCAACAACGCGTCGCTGGACAACTTGCGCGAACGGCTCGCCAAGCACGAGATCACCGTGTTGCTGACGTCCAGGTTGATCCCGGGCGGGCGGATCCCGGTGTTGCTGGCGGCTGGGATCTCCGGGTATCGCTGGCACCGGTTCGCTGCTGTCGACCTGATCGCGTCGTCGGTGTGGTCCGCGGTCTACATGGCGATCGGGCTGCTGGGATACGCGCTGTTCGACAAGCCTTGGCAGGGCGTGGTGGCGGCGATCGTGCTGGTGCTGCTGACCACCGTGATCAGCAGCCTGATCCAGCGACTGCGGAAGAAGTCGGCCACGCCTTCGGCGGAGCCCGCTACCGAGTGAGGCTTATGGTCCGAACGGCGTCGTCTTGAGGCGTTCCACGATCTCGGGGTCGCCGGTGAGCTCGACCTTGGCGACCGCTTGACGGCCGAAGGTGAACAGGACCAGCTCGGCGGGTTCGCCGGTGACGGTGACCGAGCCCTGTCCGCCGGGCCTGCGGGCGACCGACTCGGTGCCGTCGGGCAACCGTAGTACGAGACCGCTCGGGGCCTTGCGCGTCATCGTCTTGGCCGCGAGCTTGACCTGCTTCCACAGGGCCTGCTGCTGGTCGGCCGGGAGATCACGGACCGCGAAATCCGGCTGGGCGCGGCGAACGTCCTCGTGATGGACGAAGTACTCGGTGGTGTTGAGGCTGTGGCCTAGGCCAGGGATCGAGTAGATCGTGAAGGTGGGCGGACCGTTGCGGACCAGGTCGACGATCTCGGTGAACGAGTACTTCGCCTTCGCCCGGGCCATCCGTCGCTCGGTCGTCTCCGAGAACGCGGGAATCATGATCCCGGGGCCGGCCAGCGGGTCGGCCTCCCGGACATGGAGGTGGACCGCCAGGTCGTGCGTGGTCCACCCGTCACACAACGTGGGCTGATCAGGCCCGAGCTGGTCGAAAAGGTCACACAGAGCAAGTCTCTCTACCCGGCTGTAGTCGGTCACAACTCGATCGTAGTTGTCTGTGGCGAGTGGCAGAATGTCGGTCGTTGTCAGTTCTGTGACTGGCTATGCCCCTGACAGAGTCGTCGGTAAGGATGTTGTCGCGTGCCGCAGCCGAAAGTCCCCAGCAAAGGGAGCGTGACCCGGCGTGGGTTCGCGGTACTGCGGGTCGCCATCTGGGAGGAGCCCTGGGTCTTCGCCTGGTCGGTGCTGGCGAGCGCGCTGTACGGCGCGATGACGGTCGCCGACGGCTGGGCGCTCGGCTGGTCCACCGACCACGTGATCCGGCCGGCACTGGAGCGCGGTGACACCACCTTTGGCGCGGTCGCCTCGCTGATCTCGCTGTTCCTCGGCATCGCGGTGCTGCGGGCGATCGGCGTGGTCGGCCGCCGGGTCGGGGCCGGCGTGATGCAGTACCGGCTGCAGGCGACGTACCGGCGACGGGTCACCCGGCAGTATCTGAAGCTGCCGCTGGAGTGGCACCACAAGCACCCGACCGGTCAGCTGCTGTCCAACGCGAACGCCGACGTCGAGTCGACCTTCTACCCGATCGCCCCGCTGCCGATGGCGGTCGGCGTGATCGCCATGCTCGCGTTCGCGACCGTCGCGATGTTCGCTGCCGATCCGTGGCTCGCGCTGGTCGGCTGCCTGGTGTTCCCGCTGGTGTTCGTGGCCAACGTGATCTTCCAGCGCACTCTGCAGCCGCTCGCGACCCGGGCCCAGCAGCTTCGCGCCGATGTCTCCGAGGTCGCGCACGAATCGTTCGACGGTGCGCTGGTGGTCAAGACGCTGGGCCGGGAGGCGGCCGAGACCGAGCGGTTCCGGGTGCCGACGATCGCGCTGCAGAACGCGAACATCGCGGTGAACCGGGCGCGGGGTGCGTTCGACCCGGTGATCGAAGGGTTGCCGCGGATCGGCGTACTGCTCGTGCTGCTGGTCGGTGTCGGGCGGGTCCGGTCCGGCGCGGCCGATGCGGGTGACGTGGTGCAGGTGGCGTTCCTGTTCACGCTGATCGGGTTCCCGATCCGGGCGCTGGGATGGGTGCTCGGTGAGCTGCCGCGGTCCGTGGTCGGGTGGGACCGGGTGCAGCGGGTGCTGACCGCTGAGGGTGGGATGTCGTACGGCTCGTCGACGTTGACCTCTTCGGCGGCGGCTCGGCTGGAGGTGTCCGATGTTCGCTTCGGGTATCTGCCGGATCGCGATGTGCTGGCCGGTGTGGACTTCACGATCGAGCCCGGCCGGACGGTCGCGGTGGTCGGTCCGACCGGGGCCGGCAAGTCGACCCTGACGACACTGCTGACCCGGCTGGTCGATCCCGAGGAAGGCGCGGTCAAGGTCGACGGAGTGGACCTGCGCGAGCTGGCCCGCGACGAGCTGGCCGGGTCGGTCGCGCTGGTCGCGCAGACCGCCTTCCTCTTCGACGACACGATCCGCGGCAACATCACGCTCGGCGGCGACTACGGCGACGAGGAGATCTGGGACGCGCTGCGGATCGCCCAGGGCGACAGTTTCGTGAAGACGCTGCCGCAGGGTTTGGACACCAAGGTCGGCGAGCGCGGTACAACGTTGTCCGGCGGTCAGCGGCAGCGGATCGCCCTGGCCCGCGCGCTGGTACGCCGTCCGCGGCTGCTGATCCTCGACGACGCGACCTCGGCGGTCGACCCGCAGGTGGAGGCGCGGATCCTGGCCGGCCTGCGTACCGCCGTACAGGGGTCCGAGGCGGCGACGACGGTGCTGGTGATCGCGTACCGCAAGGCGACGATCTCGCTTGCCGACGAGGTGTTGTTCCTGGACGAGGGGCGGATCGCCGAGCACGGGTCGCACCTGGAGCTGCAGGAACGGTCGGCGGCGTACCGGGACCTGGTCGATGCCTACGAGAAGGACGCCGCGCGGCGTGAGGAAGAGGCCGAGCTGGCCGCCGAACTGGACGATCTGGACTCGGAAGGAGCATCCGCGTGAGCACCGCCACTCGGCTCGACCATGGCGACCAGGCCGGCGGGCTGGCCACACTCCGCCAAGGGCTGCGGGTGTCCCCGGAGCTGGCGCGCGGCTGGTGGATCACCGGATTGCTCGCGCTGACGATGACGGCCGGGCGGATCGTCGTACCGATCGCTGTTCAGCAGACGATCGACAAGGGGCTGTCGGGGCCGGGCGGTCCGGACATGTCCTTCGTGGCGTGGATGTGTGTGGTCTGCTTCGGCGGTGTGCTGGTGACCGCGATCGCGTCGTACTTCACCACCGTGCGGCTCGCGACGAACTCCGAGCGTGGGCTGGCGACGATGCGGCTCAAGGCGTTCCGGCATGTTCACGATCTGCCGGTGCTGACGCAGAGCACCGAACGCCGCGGCGCGCTGGTCAGCCGGGTCACCTCTGACGTGGACACGGTGTCGCAGTTCCTGCAGTTCGGCGGGTTCATCTTCCTGGTGAGCATCGGGCAGATGGTGCTGGCGACCGTGGTGATGTTCGTCTACTCGTGGCAGCTCGCGCTGGTGGTGCTGGTCTGCTTCCTGCCGCTGTTCGCTTCCCTGCGGTTCTTGCAGGGGCGGATGTCGGCGGCGTACGGGATCGTGCGGTCGAAGGTGGGCGACATGCTTTCGGCGATCGCCGAGCCGGTGGTGGGGGCGCAGGTGGTGCGCGCTTACGCGATCGAGCGGCGTACGCAGCAGCGGATCGACGCGTCCATCGAGGAGTTCCGGCGGACCTCGACGCGGGCGCAGGCGATCACGGGAATCACCTTCTCCATCGGTGGTCTTGCTGCTGGGCTTGCCAATGCTGGTGTGCTGACTGCGGGTGTGCTGCTCGGGGTGGATGGGCACGCGACGCTGGGGGAGATCCTGGCGTTCATGTTCCTGGTCGCGTTGTTCTCCGACCCGGTGCAGATCGCGACCCAGGTGCTGACCGACGCGCAGAGCGCCTTCGCCGGCTGGCGTCGGGTGCTTGGGGTTATCGCTACGCCTGCTGATGTGGTCGATCCTGGCGCTGACGGTGTTACGCAGGCGCGGGGGCCGATCACGATCGAGTTCGCTGATGTGAATTTCGCTTATCCAGAAGGAGATCTGGTACTGCGGGATGTCTCGGTGCTCCTGCAGCCGCATCGCCGGGTGGCTGTCGTCGGTGAGACCGGGTCGGGGAAGACCACGTTCGCCAAGTTGCTGACCCGGTTGATGGATCCGACGTCGGGCGCCGTACTGCTGGACGGGGTGAATGCGCGGGAGATCGCGTTCACGTCGTTGCGCGAGCGGGTCGTGATGGTGCCGCAGGACGGCTATCTGTTCGACTCGTCGCTGGCCGAGAACGTCCGCTTCGGGCGTCCTGAGGTGACCGATGCGCAGCTTTTGGAAGCCTTCGAGTCGCTCGGGCTCACGGATTGGCTCGAGTCCTTGCCGGATGGGTTGAACTCGCCGGTCGGGCAACGCGGCGAATCGTTGTCGGCGGGGGAGCGGCAGTTGGTCGCCCTCGTGCGGGCGAACATCGCCGACCCGGATCTGCTGGTGCTCGACGAGGCGACGTCCGCGGTCGACCCTGGTACCGAAGTACGGGTGAATGCGGCGCTGGAGCGACTGATGGCCGGCCGTACGTCGGTGATCATCGCCCACCGGTTGTCCACCGCCGAGGCAGCCGACGAGATCCTCGTCTTCGACGACGGCCGCGTGGTCGAACGCGGCCCCCATGCTTCGTTGGTGGCAGCCGGCGGCGTCTACACCCACCTCCACAACAGCTGGATCGCCCAACGCTCCGCCGAATAGCAGAAACCCCGCCCCGTGCAGCCTGTCAGAACCGCACGGAACGGGGTCTCCACCTCAACTGTGCCCTCTCAGCCACCGCCGAGTCACGCATCAACCTTCAACATCCGGCCCACCCACCTCTAAGCGCACCCAACGACCGCCCCCTCCAGGTGATCCAGCCCCTGCCGCGCGACCGTCCCCCTCCGGGTAACTCAGTGGGCGGGCGCGGTGCCGTTCTCGCGGCCGGCGCCGGGTTGGGGTACCAGCAGGAACTCGACGCCGCCCTTGTCGTCGACGGCGGCATCGAGGATCTTGTCGTCCAGCGCCCCGGCAGCGTTCTGCTCCAGGAACACCCGCGCCCCGCTCTCCTCGACCACCTGATCACCCGGCAGCGGCGCCTCGGTCGTCGTCACCGCCAGCGAAGGATCAGTCGGATTCTCCTGCGAGATCCGGACCCCGGCACCATCCGGAGCACCCTCCACCCCCGTGATGCTCTTGATCACCAGCGTGGCGTTCTCAGTCAGGGTAAGCACAACAACTCCCTAGCATCGTCTCTACTGAGCCCACCCCGTGCCCCTTCCCCCAACCCCCAAACACCCCCATCCCCGCCCCACCTCTCGCCTCTGCGCCTCTCGCCTCGCGCCCCGCGCCGCCCGCCTCGTCCCCGC
>NZ_JBEXSJ010000025.1:107381-122123 GCF_040613535.1 Kribbella sp. NPDC006257 | reverse complement strand
GAGGTCCTCGATGGTCGAGCACACGGTCTCCGCCCCGGTGACCCCGGCCAGCATTTCGGGCGACTCGTCGACCGCCACCACTTCGTGGCCGAGGGGACCGTCCAGCAGTTGGCGGCGGCGCTGCAGCTGGCCGAGCGGGACGCCCGGCAGCTCGAAGACCTCGCCCGCCGGCCGGTAGCCGCCCCGGTCGATCACCTGCCGGCCGGCATCGGCGACTTCACCGGCCGGGCGCACGAGATCGACGAGCTGCTGCGCTCGCTGTCGCACACCGGACCGGGGACGGCGACCGCTGTGGCGCTGGTCTCGGTGGCGGGGATGGGCGGCGTCGGCAAGACGACCCTCGCCGTGCACACCGCTCGCCGGCTCGCGGCGGAGTTTCCCGACGGACAGCTGTATGTCGCGATGGGCGGGCACGGCGACGAACCACTGGATCCGCAGACCGCGCTGGGCCGGCTGCTCCGCGCGCTCGGGATGCCCGACGAGGAGATCCCCGACACGGTCGAGCTCGCGGCGGCCCGCTATCGCTCGGCGCTCGCGGGCCGGCGGGTGCTGGTCCTCATCGACGATGTGGTGAGCAGTAGCCAGGTCCGCCCGCTGATCCCGGGGACAGCTGGTTCCGCGGCCCTGATCACCAGCCGACGGCAACTGATCGACCTGGCCGGAGTGCGGCAGGTGCATCTCGACGTGCTGCCGGTCTCCGATGCCGTCGAGCTCCTGGCCGCTGTGGTCGGTGACGGCCGGATCGAGCAGGAGCCGCAGTCGGCGCGGGCCGTCGCAATGTCGTGCGGGCGGCTGCCGCTGGCCCTCCGGATCGCAGGCACCTACCTGGCCGGGCGGCCCGGCTGTCCGGTCGCGGAGCTGGCCCAGGAGCTCAGCAGCGAGGAAGCCCGCTGGTCGGTGCTCTCGCCCGACGACAACGGAGTGCGGGCCAGCATCAGGCTCTCGGTCGATGCATTGGCCGCGGATCCACGGCAGCTGGCCCAGACTGCCGCCCGGGCGTTCGCGATGGTCTCGGTGCTGCCGGGGACCGAATTCTCGCTGCGGATCGCAGCGGCGGCGCTCGGGCTCGGGCTGCGGGAGGCCGAGGACGCGATCGAGCACCTGGTCGACGTCAACCTGCTCGAGACGCCGGCGCTGCACCGCTACCGGATGCACGACCTGGTCCGGTTCGTCGCGCGCGAGGCGGCTCGGACCGAGCTGGGCGAGGCCGGCGTAAAGGCTGTTCGGGAGCGGGTGCTGACTGCGTATCTCGCCTGGGTGTGGCGCATCGACGAGTTGTCGGAGCCCGGTGAGCTGACCCAGAAGTGGCGGGCGCCGGAGTGGTCGGAGCCGGCCGCGGACCTGACCGAGGACGAGGTGGTCGAGCTGGTCGATGCCGACCGGGTCAACCTGGTGACCGCGGTCCGGCTCGCCGAGGGCGGCTCCGCGGCCGAGCGACTGACCGTGATCCGGATAGCGGCCGGGATGAACGCGTTCGGGCTCAGGCGGCGGCGCTGGCTGGAGTGGCGGGAGATCGGCGAAGCGGCGGTCCGGGTGCTGGCCGAGGTGGACGACGAGGTGGCCGCGGCGATGATCGGCTTCGACCTCGGTCTGGTCTGCGGTGAGTTGGGCGAGCATGCCGCGGCCGCGCGGCATCTCGGCCGGGCGGCGCCGATGGCGGCCGCGATCGGTGACCTCGACTTCGAGCGGTCCTGTCTGCTGAACCTGGCGCACGCGCTCGAACGGGCGAACGACCTGGCCGCGGCCAAGACGGTCGTCGAGCAGTTCTCCGCCACCCGGCCCGATGTCGATCGGGCGTCGTGGGGTGAGCTGGTGCTGGGCATGATCGCGGGGAAGGAAGGCGATCAGGCTGCTCAGATGGCCGCCTTCGAGCGCTCGGTGGCGCTGCTGACCGAAGCCGACGCTTCACCGGGAGACCTGGCGATGCGCTACCGGGTGATCGGGGAATCGCTCGAGGAGACCAGCCGGTACGCCGAGGCCGAGTCGTTCTACCGCAAGTCTTTGGCGGCGTACCGGGCGGTGGACAAGGAGCAGATGCTTGCCGAGATCCTCTGCATCCTGGGCCGGTTGCTGGTCACCGTGGAGCGGTCCGACGAGGCTGCCGAGCTGTTCGAGGAGTCTCTTGCGCTGGCGACCGCACATGAACTCTGGGATTCGGAGGCGGCGGCGCGCGTCGGTCTCGGACGGTGGCACGACGCGGCGGGCAGGACGGGGCAGGCGCGGGACGAGTGGCGCCAGGCGCTGGCGATCTACCGGCGCTACGGGTCCACCCGAGCCGACGACGTACAGGCTCTGCTGGATCGCAGTGACGGTTCACACACGCCGACTTGACCAGTCAACCATTGTGAAGTCTTAGGCTGCTGTGGTGACTCCGGATCCCAGTGGCAGCATCGCTCCCGGGGAGTTCCGTACGGCGCTCGGCCGGTTCGGGTCGGGCATCACGATCATGAGCACCCAGCAGGACGGGGTCGCGCACGCGATGACCGCGAACGCTTTCACCTCGGTCTCGCTCGATCCGCCGCTGGTACTGGTCTGCGTCGACAAGGGCGTCCGGATGCACGATGCCGTCCTGGACTGCGGGTTCTGGGCGGTCTCGGTGCTGGCCGACAGTCACCAGCCGATCGCGGAACGGTTCGCCAAGTCGGGGCGGGACCTGCTCAGCCAGTTCGACGGGATCGGTACTGCGCCTGGGCCCAAGACAGGGTGCCTGCTCATTGAAGGAGCGCTCTCTTGGCTGGAGTGCCGGACCTGGGCGACGTACGACGGCGGGGACCACACGATCGTGGTGGGAGAGGTGCTGAGCCTCGGCGCTGGCGAAGTCGCTGACCCTGCGGCACTGATCTACTACGCGGGGCAATACCGGGAACTCAAGGGCAAATAGGTCTGCCCTAATCCCGTAGAATGCACGGTCTGTCATCTGGTAGGCGCAGCGGCGTCTGTCGTCTGGCCTTCAGATATGTCGGGTATTTCGAGCAGGAGGACTCTGTCCGGTGGGGATCAACAAGCGCGCGGGCATCATCGCCGCGGCTGGGTTCGGTGTGCTCGTCATCGCCTACGGAGCCGCCTTCGCGTTCACCGGTGACAAGACTCCAGGGGACACGACCGTCCTCGGCATCTCGCTCGGTGGGCTGTCCAAGGCCGATGCCAAGGCGAAGTTGCAGGCCGGGATCAAGGACCGGCTGAATCTGCCGATCAAGGTGAAGGCCGGCGACTCGACGTACCAGGTCAAGCCGGCCGATGCCGGGCTCAGCCTCGACGTGGACGCCACCATCGACGCCGCCGGAGCGGGGCGCAGCCTCAACCCGGTCCGGATCTGGCAGGTGCTGACCGGCGGTGACGAGGTCGCGCCGGTGATCAAGCGCGACGACGAGAAGCTCAAGGCGGCCGTCGACCGGCTCGCCCAGCAGGTCAACCGGCCCGCGACCGAAGGCACCATCACCTTCGTCGACGCGAAGGCGGTGCAGCACCCGTCCGCCGACGGCCTGCAGCTGGACAACGGCAAGGCGACCGACACCCTGGCCGCCGGCTACCCGTCCGACGGCAACCCGCGCGACCTGCCGGTCGAGGTCAGCAAGCCGAAGGCCGGTACGGACGCGATCGACAAGGCGATGAAGGAGTACGCCGAGCCGGCGATGTCCGGGCCGATCCGGCTCACCGTCGGCGACAAGGGTGTCGACCTGAAGCCGGCCGAGTTCGCTCCCGCGCTGAAGCTGACCGCGAAGGACGGCGACTTCACGCCGACCTTGGACGCGGCCAAGCTGGAGCCGCTGTTCAAGGCCCGGTTCAAGCAACTCGAGTCGCAGCCGAAGGACGCCACGATCGCGATCGTCGCCGGGAAGCCGCAGGTGGTCCCGGCGGTCGACGGCATGGTCGTCGCCCGCGACAAGGTGATCCCGGCGATCCTCTCGATCCTGCCGAAGACCGGTGCGGACCGGAAGGCGTCGGTCGGCCTGGCCAAGTCGAAGGCGAAGGTCACCACCGAGGCGGCGCAGGCGCTCGGCATCAAGGAGGTGATGGGGGAGTTCACCACGCACTTCCCGCACGCCACCTATCGCAACGTGAACATCGGTACGGCGGCCCGCCGGATCAACGGCACCCTGCTGAAGCCGAACGAGATGTTCAGCCTGAACAAGATCGTCGGCGAGCGGACCAAGGAGAACGGCTTCACCGAGGGCAACATCATCAACGGCGGCAAGTTCGTCCTGGACCTCGGTGGCGGCGTCTCGCAGTCGGCCACGACCACCTTCAACGCCGCGTTCTTCGCCGGCCTGAAGGACGTCGAGCACAAGGCGCACAGCGTCTACATCAGCCGTTACCCGGTCGGTCGCGAGGCCACCGTCGCGTGGGGTTCGGTCGACCTGAAGTTCCTGAACGACTCCGGTCACGGGATCTTCGTGCAGACGATCTTCACGCCGTCGACGCCGGGCAACCAGGGCACGCTGACGGTGAAGATCTGGGGCACGAAGGTCTGGGACATCACCGCGGGCGCGTCGGCGAAGTCGAACTTCCGGTCGCCGTCGGTGGTCTACAACACCGAGCCCGGCTGCCGGACCCAGGCGCCGACCGAGGGCTTCGACATCACCATCCACCGGTTCTTCGCGAAGAACGGCCAGCGGGTGAAGACCGAGTCCTTCACCACCAAGTACAACGCGGCCGACGACATCCGCTGCGGCCCGAAGCCGGGCACCCCGCCGTCCACCCCGGACAGCCCGGGTAAGCCGGGCGGCGGCGGCACCACCCGTCCCCCGACCTGAGTTCAGGCGCGGTGGAGTTCGTGCAGGTGGTCGGCGACGGTGGTGAAGATGTCCTCGCCGATTACGGCGCCCTCCCGGCGTACCTGGGCCGGATCGATCCGTAGGACGCGATCGAGCCGTACTTCGGAGCGGCGGCCCTCCTTGTCCCAGGGGCCGCTGCCGATGTCGAGCCAGACCCGCCCCCAGCGGGCCTCGTCGGCGGCATCGCGCTCGTGGTCCTTGCTGGTCAGGATCAGGGCGAGCAGCAACGGCCCGTCCGAGCCGACTACCAGCACCGGGCGGTCCTTGCCGCGGTGGTGGTCCTCCTCGAACGGCACCCAGGTCCAGACGATCTCGCCCGGATCGGCCACGCCGTCGTCGGGGTGCGGGGTGTACTCGACGTGCACGGTGCCCTCGTAGTCACCCGCGTACTCCGGATGCTCAGCGACGTGTTCTGCCATGGCCAGACCCTACTCACAACTTCGTCGCGCACGCCGTTCAACGACTATGCAGGTACTGACACAATCCAGAACCGCTCTGCTCGCCGTGCTGCTCACCGGCCAGTTCATGGCGAATGTGGACACCGCGGTCGCCAACATCGCGGCTCCGTCGATCGGCCTCGACCTGAACGCGTCGGAGGGGCAGGTCGCGTTGGTCGTCTCCGGGTACGTGGTCGCGTTCGCAGTACTGCTCATCACCGGCGCGCGGCTGGGGTCGTCGCTCGGCTACAAGCGCGTGTTCATGCTCGGGCTGGCGGTGTTCACGGCGGCCTCGCTGGTGTGTGGGGTGGCACCGGAGATCTACTCGCTGACTGTGGCGCGGTTCGTCCAGGGTGCCGGGGCGGCGTTGATGGTTCCGCAGGTGCTGAGCGGGATCCAGCTTCATTTCGCAGGTCGTGATCGGCTCCGGGCGCTCGGGTACTTCTCGATCGCGTTGTCGGGTGGGGCTGTCGCCGGCCAGATCCTGGGCGGACTGCTGATCGCGGCCGATCTGTTCGGGACTAGCTGGCGGCCGATCTTCCTCATCAACGTGCCGATCGGAGTGGTCCTGCTGTTGGTGGCCCGGCGGGTCCTGCCGGCCGACGCCGTCACTGGGGAGCGGCAGAGTCTGGACCTGCGCGGAGTGCTGACCTTGTCCGCTGCCGTCCTGCTGGTGATCGTGCCGCTCCTACTCGGGTCCGAGCGGGGCTGGCCCACCTGGTCGTGGAAATGCCTGGCCTTGAGCGTGCCGATGGCTCTGTTCTTCGAGTACGGCGAACGCCAGGCTGTCTCGCGCGGTGGTCGTCCGCTGATCGCCCGCCCTGTACTGCGTAACGCGTCGGTCAGGGCCGGCCTGCTGGCTCATGCGCTGACTACGGGCACCTACTTCGCCCTGCTGTTCGTCCTCGCCTTGTACTTGCAGCAGGGACTCGGCAAGAGCCCTGCCTACGCGGGGTTCGCGATGGTTGCCTGGGTGGCCGCGTTCGGCGTGGCCGGCCCGGTGCTGCCGCGGCTGAGGCGTAGCTATCAGGGGATGCCGGTCGTCGGCTGCTTGCTGCTGGCAACGGGCTACCTCGCAGTGCTGGTCTACTTGTTGCTTGGCGGGCTCTCTGGGCCGCTGCTGTTCGGTCTGCTCGCTATCGGCGGGCTAGGGCTGGGGATCAGTGCCAACACGTTGATTGGAGCGGTCACGTCCAGCATGCCCACGCAGTACGCGTCAGATCTTTCTGGAGTTGTCGCTACGAACGCGCAGCTCTCTGGAGCGCTGGGAGTGGCTGTGGCGGGTTCTGGCTACGCCTGGCTGGTCTCTGGGCACACGGCGCCGCAGCACGCGCTGAGCGTCGTACTGGGTGGGTTTGTCGTGCTGGCCGTGCTGGGAGCGGCTGCTGCTCAGCGGCTGGTGAGGTAGCGGTAGCGGTACGCCTCTGCGTAGCCGAGGCTCAGGTAGGTGCTGACGGCGGCCGTGTTGTCTTCGAGCACTTCCAGATAGGTGCGGCGGCCGCCCTGGGCGCCGGACCAGCGCGCGAGTCCCTGGAGAACCGCAGTAGCGAGCCCTCTCCGGCGGTACGCCGGGTGCACGCGTACGCCGTCGATGCCGAGCCAGTGGCCGGTCATCGAGCCACGGCCGACCGCTGCGATCTTCCCGTCCTGGCGGATCGAGGCGAAGACCGCCTTGGGAGCCCCCTCCATCACCTTCGGAGCGGCTGCAGGCACCTCACCCTCGAAGGCGGTCGCGTACCACTCGGCATCCGGCTTGTCGTCGATCTCCACCTCGTACGCCGGTACGCCGTTCACCAAATCCAGCGAGGTGTGCAGAACCAGGGCGTCCGACTGACCCGGGCGCGACTCCACCCAGCCGTGTTGCCGGAACTCTGCTTCTCTCTCGGTGCCCAGCCGAACCAGAGCCAGCGGAGTGAGCCCATGCTCGTCGTAGAAGGCCTCTGCGTGCTTCAGGGCGTCCGCAACCGACATTCCGGGGTCTCCAACGGGCAGGAGCGAGTTGGCCCGGCCGGTCCAGCCGTCAGAGGCCCGGAGCAGCCATTGACCCAGGTGCGAGGTCTCCACAGCAGGCCGCCCAAGCGCTGTGGTGAGGAAAAGCTGCTCGACATCCACCGGACGGAGGACGAGTGGCGGGATCTGCTTGGCAGCGCTCACATCGGCCAGTTGGATCGCGTACGGCGTACTGTCGGCGTGCCGCACCACCAGCTGGGAGGCGTCCAGCGACTGGAGAACACCGAGCACATCGGTCAACTGACCGCCCGGGAGCCGGTGGCGAACCACGACACGGTGGCCGATATCACGGGCGCTGAGGCCTGACACGATGCGGACTCCTGGCAGAGTGGGCGTAGTACTAGCCTGATACTAGAGACTGCATCGAGCACCACCGCACCGCAGCACCCTGTCCCGCTGCGCTTGCTGGCTATAGGAGGAGTACCAGTGACCTACGTCATCGCGCAGCCGTGTGTTGACCTCAAGGACCTCGCCTGCGTCGAGGAGTGCCCTGTCGACTGCATCTACGAGGGCAACCGGATGCTTTACATCCACCCCGACGAGTGCGTCGACTGCGGAGCGTGTGAGCCGGTCTGCCCAGTCGAGGCCATCTACTACGAAGACGACACACCGGAGCAGTGGAAGGACTACTACACCGCGAACGTCGACTTCTTCAACGACCTGGGTTCGCCCGGCGGCGCGTCCAAGCTCGGCAAGATCGACAAGGACCACCCGTTCATCGCGGCCCTGCCCCCGCAGGAACACGACGAGTAACCACCCGCAGTACTTCGGACGGCTCTCCCGGCCCGGCTGGGGGAGCCGTCAGTTTTCGAGGACGTCCACATGGACGTGGTCGAGGTGGCGCAGCGTGTCCTTATTGCCGGGGCGGTCCGGGGCTGTGTAGGTGCGCCAGCCGTTGTCGGACTTGGAGCCGGCGGTCCAGATCCGGTCGGAGAAGATGACTGTCTGGATCTTCAGGTAGTCGGCCCGGGCGACCAGGTACTGCGCCAGAGCCCAGCCTTTGAGCGTGTTCGCCGTAGAGATCGGCTTGACGAAGATGTCGATCGCCCGCCCGTCGTAGTGGGCGGAGCCTTCCATGTGGCCCGTGGTGGTGCCGCCCGGCTCGTAGCCGCCCATCGGCAGCTTCCCGAACGTCTTGAGTAGATCCTGGCGCACTGTCTCGGCACGCGGGGTGAGCCCGTTGGTGCCCATCGCCTCGGCCTGGATCGATGACGTGTTCACCGTGCAGAAGAGCGCCGCCTTGCTGTTCCCCGTCAACGCTGACGCCAGCACGCGCGCATCCGCCTCGTGGTCGGCATAGGCGTTCGGGAAGGCACTCCGCTGCACCTTGTCGGCAGCTACCGTCACTGCGAGTGTCTGGTAGTTCTTCACCTTCACCAGTGCGTCGTAGAACTTCCAGGACGAGTAGTGCGGGTCGCGCACCTGAGCGATCGTCCCCCAGCCCTGCGACGGCCGCTGCTGGAACAACCCGAGCGAGTCCCGGTCCCCATGGTTCAGGTTGCGCAGGTTGGATTCCTGGTACGCCGTGGCGAGGGCGATCGTGGCTGCCTTGGCCGGCAGCCCCCGTCGTACGGCGACTCCCACGATGATCGCCGCCGACTCCGCCTGCTCCAGGTCGACCACGACCGTGTTGCCACCCGCGCTGGCCTGGCACTGCTCCTGGGGCGGCAGCAGTGGCCCGATGCCCTTGCCGTTGATCACAGAGATCCCCGCGTAGACGGCAAGAGCCAGCACACCCAGCCCTGCTCCGACGACGATCGGCCCGCGCTTCATACGTGTCCCAACGTCCGGCCGCCGGCACCTGGTTCCGTTGAGTGAGTCACAGTCGGTACGACGTACTGCAGGAGGTGTTGGTTGGCGTACTGCGAAGTCGGGTCCGTCACGCGTTGGCGTGCAGCGCTTCGTTGAGCGTGATGCCCTCACCCTTGCGCGGCCGGGCCTCCACCGCACCGGTGACCGAGTTCCGGATGAACAGCAGCCCCGGCTGACCGGACAGCTCGCGCGCCTTCACCACGGTGCCGTCCGGCAGCGTGACCTTGGTCCCGGCGGTGACGTAGAGCCCCGCCTCGACCACGCAGTCGTCGCCGAGCGAGATCCCGGTCCCGCCGTTCGCGCCGAGCAGGCAGCGCTTGCCGATCGAGATGACCTGCGTGCCGCCGCCGGACAGGGTGCCCATGATGGAGGAGCCGGCACCGATGTCGGTGTCGGTGTCGACGACGACGCCGGCCACGATCCGGCCCTCGACCATCGCGTTGCCGAGCGTTCCGGCGTTGAAGTTGACGAAGCCCTCGTGCATGACGGTGGTCCCGGATGCGAGGTGCGCGCCCAGCCGGACCCGGTCCGCGTCGGCGATCCGGACCCCGCTCGGTACGACGTAGTCGGTCATCCGCGGGAACTTGTCGACGCTCGTCACGCTCAGGTGCAGCCCGGCGGCGCGGGCGCGAAGCCGGACCTGCTCGACCTGCTCGACCGGAACCGGGCCGTGCGAGGTCCACGCGTTGTTCGGCAGCGCGGCGAAGATGCCGTCCAGGTTCACGCCGTGCGGGCGGACCAGCCGGTGCGACAGCAGGTGCAGCCGGAGGTATGCGTCCGCGACGTCGGCCGGCGCCTGGTCGAGGGTGATCTCGGACCTGACCACGACCCGGCGTACCCGGCGGAGCTCGTCGTTGCCCTCAGCAGCGATCAGCTCGGCCGGGGCCTTCACGTCGGGAGGGGCGGCGCCCAGCGCGGGGGCCGGGTACCAGACGTCCAGGGTCGCGCCCTGCTCGGTGACGGTGGCAAGGCCGTAGCCCCAGGCGTGCGTGGCGTCGTCAGTCATACCCCAAAGCCTGCCACGGGTAATTACCGGGCGACGAAACTGGGGTACGTGATCTACTGATCGACCGCCCGCTGAACGGAAGGACTTCGTCATGCTGCCCGGCTGGATCGACCACGTGGCCGAATCGGTGCTGACGGCTACGCAGGCGACGTCGCTGGGGGAGGTGAAGGGGGAGTTGTTGCGCGAGTGGGGGTCGTCGGAGGTTTGGCGGATCTCCTACGGACTTCGCAGCGTGATCGTGAAGCGGGGGAGCGACGTGCAGACCGCCGAGGCAGCGGCGTACGAGCGCTTCGTCGTACCGCTGAAGCTTCCCGCGCCCGCGCTGATCCATCACACGGCGATCGACGATGCAGTACTGCTCGTGCTGGCCGATGTCGGCCGGGTGAATCTCGAGCAGGAGCCGTCCGTCGACGGATTCCTGGCCGCCGCCGACGTCCTCGCAGCGATCCGCTCGCGAGAAGTGTCAGCCGAGAGCGAGTTCACCGGTGACCAGCTGGCGGAGCTCGTACGCCGGGTCGACGCGATCGGTGACAATCTCAGTGCGCGGCTGATCGCGCGAACCGTTCCCGCGCTCGACGAACTCCATCGCGAAGCGCCGACTGCCGTGGTCCACGGCGATTTCGTCCCCAAGAACCTCGTCACCGATGGGCAGCGCTGGACCGCCGTCGACTGGCCGTTGGCCTATCTCGCCCCGCATCTCAGCGACCTCTACACACTCGTCCGCGATGCCGTTGCCATCGGCCACCAAGCCGAACCGATCGTTGCCCGGTACATCGAATCGTCCGGCGCCGACGCCGAGCTCGTACGCCGGCAGGTGGCGGTCGGCGGGGTCTGCTTCATCGTGCGCGCGCTGGCCTGGATCGTGGCCGAAGGACATCGGCTCGTGCCGCCGTCGAAGGACTGGATCGAACCGCTGGTTGCCGAACTCGACGAGCAGGTGTCGCGATGAGGCTGCTGGTTCTCGGCGGCACGAAGAACCTCGGGCGGCATGTGGTCGAGGCGGCGCTGGGCGACGGGCACGAGGTGACGCTCTTCAACCGCGGGCTCACGAATCCAGGGTTGTTCGCCGGCGTCACCGAGCTGGTCGGCGATCGTTCCGCACCCGAGGTGCTGGCTGGTGGCGAGTGGGACGGCGTGGTGGACATGTCGGGGTTCCTGATCCGCGACGTGCGCCTGAGTGCCGCCGTACTGCGGGATCGGGTCGGCCACTACACCTACATGTCCTCGATCGCCGTCTATGCGAGCAAATTGATGCCCGGGATGACCGAGTCGGCGCCGTTGCTGGATTGGCCGGCGGATGCCGCCGAGGACGAGTTCACGATGGACTCCTACGGTCCGCACAAGGTGCGCTGCGAAGCGGAACTCGAAGCGGTCTTCGGATCCCGTACCGCGGCGGTGCGATCCGGCTTCGTCGTCGGCCCGTACAACCCCGACTTCGGCAACTGGGGCGAGGCGCTCGCGACCGGACGGCCGATGGAGTGCGCGGCTCGCCCGGACCAGCCGATCCAGTACGTCGACGCGCGCGACCTCGCCGCGTTCTTGCTGCGTCTCACGACGGAGGCGCTCCCCGGGCCGTTCAACGTCGTCGGGCCGACGCGCACGATGTCAGACCTGGCCGACGCCTGGCGCTCCGTCGTACCGGATGCTGCGCCGGTCGATTGGGACCCAGCTGCGGACCGGTTCCACCTTCCGCATGACGGCAGCAACAACGGCACTTTCCAACTCGACAACAGCAAAGCCCTCGCCGCCGGCCTCACTCTCCGCTCAGCCGAGTCCAGCGCCCGCGACTGTGTCGCCTGGATCAAGGGGGGCAACACCCCACCACCTCCACCTCACTAGTTATCTCCATGTCGTGTATCTTGATGTCGAGATAAATCGGCGAGGGAGGCGGGATGGCGGGGCGGGAATTCAGCCTGTGGCAGGTTGCTGTGCCGGCGTTCGGGCCGACTGTTCTGAACGCTGTCGGGCAAGGCGCCGTCCTGCCAGTGGTTGCGTTGTCGGCTCTGCAACTCGGCGCGTCAGTGGGGTTCGCCGCGTTTCTCGTCGGGGTGCTGGGGATCGGGCAGTTTGCTGGGTCGCTCCCGGCCGGCGCGCTCGTCGTAAGGATCGGTGAGCGGCGCGCATTGCTGGTTGCCGCGTCGGTCAGTGCGGTCGCTTGGTTGATGGCGATGGTGGTCAGGACGCCTTGGCTGTTGGGTTTCGCGCTCCTCGTCGCCGGTCTGGCCGGGGCCGTGTTCAGCCTGGCGAGGCAGTCGTATGTGACCGAAGTGGTGCCGATCGAGCTTCGGGCTCGGGCGCTGTCGACGCTGGGTGGTGTCAGCCGGATCGGAGTCTTCATCGGTCCGTTCCTGGGCGCGGCGGCTGGGCATTTCTGGGGGATCGCCGCTGCGTATGGAGTCGGGGTCGCTGGATCTTTGAGTGCGGGGGCCATCGCCCGCGCGGCCCGGACCAGCCTGATTCCCTTGTGGGGCGAGCAGGTCGGGCTCTCCGCGACCGATACGTCGATCGTCTTCGGCATCACGAACGGGATCGAGATGCTGCTGTTCTATCCGGCCGGCCTGGTGATGGATCGCTTCGGCCGGGTCTGGATCGCCGTACCGGCGACGCTTCTGCTGGGTCTTGGCATGCTCACTCTGCCACTCAGTAGTGCGTTGCCCGGCGTGCTGGCCGTCGGCGTTTTGATGGCCGTAGGCAACGGTCTCGGCTCCGGCATCGTCAAGACGCTTGGTGCGGATGCGGCGCCTGCTCAGCTCCGGGCACAGTTTCTTGGTGGGTGGACCTTCTGTGCTGAGTTCGGCAGCGTTGTCGGGCCGATCCTGATCAGTGCGATCACGTTCGTCGCGCCGCTTGCAGCTGCATGTCTGGCGCTGGGTGTGCTCACCGTCGCCGGGACCGGTTGGCTCGCCCGGTGGGTTCCGCAGTATGACCCGAGGCGGCGGATCTCCAACACTGTCTAAGCACCCGATTCGGCGCTCGGAAGGGCGACGCTGAGCGTGCCGGGTCGGACGAGCGGGTGGAAGGTGAGTGTCGGCGGTCCGCTACTTCTTCTTCGGCGCCGAGGTTGCGCGGATGTGGAGCTCGGTTCGGAGCGTGACTGTCGACGGTGGACGGCCGGGGGAGGCGATGCGGTCCTTGAGCAACAGGCCCGCCGTACGGCCCAGTTCGTAGGTCGGTTGGGCGACCGTGGTGAGCGAGGGGACGACCAGGTCGGCCCACGGGATGTCGTCGAAGCCGACTATTGCGATGTCGTCGGGTGCTCGGAGACCGCGTTTCGCGAGGCATTCCAGCGCGCCGACTGTCATCAGGTTGTTGGTGACGAACAGCGCCTCGGGCGGCCCGGGCAGGTCGAGCAGGCTCTCCATCGCCGCGAACCCACCGGCTTCGCGGAAGTCGGCGTGCCGGACCAGCTCCTTGTCGTACCGGATCCCGGCGCCACGCAGCGCCGAGCGGTATCCGGCCAGCCGGTCCATCGCCGTACTGACTTTGCGCGGTCCGGTGATACAGGCGATCCGCTCGTAGCCGCCGTCGGTCAGGTGCTTCACACCCTCGGCGGCGCCGTGCTCGTTGTCGACCAGCACGGTGTCGGCCTCGACGCCCTCGACCCGGCGGTCGATCAGCACCATCGGCGTCTTCGCGCCGTCGAGGAGCTCGACGCCGTCCGCGGTCGAGGTGGGGGAGATGACGACGCCGGCCATCTGCTCGGTCAGTACGGCGGACGCGTACGCCGCTTCCTTCGCCGGATCCTCGTCGGAATTGCAGAGGACGACGTGGTAGCCCTCGGTCTGCGCGACGTCCTCGAGGCCGCGCACCAGCGAGGTGAAGAACGGGTTCTCGATGTCGGAGATGACCACGGCCCAGAGGTTCGTACTCGCCTTGCGGAGGTTCCGCGCGACGCCGTTCGGCCGGTAGCCGAGTTCGGCGACCGCGGTACGGACCTTCTCGGACAGCTCCGGATCCACGTTGCGCCGCCCGCTCAGCACCCGCGAAACGGTGGCCGGCGACACGCCGGATCTACGCGCGACGTCGTAGATCGTCGTCATGCTCGCTCCCCGCTCCCGAACCCCTACCCGCCTGGACCGCACAAGGATCTCACGAGGTAGGCAACCCTGCCCGGAACAGCCGCTGATCCCACCGGCCGTGCCTCGGGGGCGGGGTCATGAGGATTTGTGGGTGGCGGGGATCTGGTGGGTGTCGCGGAGGGCTTCGGCGGTGGGGCGGGTGGGGGCGGAGGCGGCGGCGCCGTGGCGGGTGGTGGAGAGGGCGCCGGCGGCGTTGGCGAGGCGTACGGCGTCGGTGAGGCGGGCGCCGGCTGCTAGGGAAGCGGCGAGGGAGCCGCAGAAGGCGTCGCCGGCGCCGACCGTGTCGACAGTCGCCACCCGGTGAGCCGGGATGCGGATCTCCTCGCCGGTCAGTTCGTCACGCACGAAGGCACCGCGCGCGCCGAGCGTGATCACGCAACCGTGCAGGTCCCACTCCGACGTCAGCCGCCGGGCGATCGCCGGCACCCGGGATTCGTCGTCGCAGTCGAGCCCGGTCAGCGCCGCCGCCTCCACCTCGTTCGGCACCAGGATGTCGACGAACTCACCGAGCGCCGAGTCGATCGTCCCGACCGGTGCCGGCGTGAGAATCGTCGTCACCCCCGCGGCCGAGGCGAGCCACAGGCGGGCCCCGCGCGGCGCGGGCCGGGGGGGGGGGGGCGGCG
>NZ_JBEXSJ010000025.1:0-107371 GCF_040613535.1 Kribbella sp. NPDC006257 | reverse complement strand
CCAGCGGGAGGGCAGCCCGGCTCGCCTCGACCGGGAGTTCGAGCTGCACACTCAGTACTGCGCTCGCCGCGAGCACCTCGCCCGCCGCCTCGACGTCAGCCGGTGTGATCGCCGCGTTCGCCCGCGACACGATGATGATCGAGTTCCCACCGTCGGGCAGCACCAGCGGCAACCCCACCCCGGTACCAAGCTCCGGATGCCGCATCACCCACGCGGTGTCGACCCCGTCGCCCTTCAACAGCTCCAGAAACTCATCGCCGTACCGGTCGTCCCCGATCGTCCCCACGATCGCCGTCCGAGCCCCCATCCGAGCCGCCGCGACCGCCTGATTGACGCCCTTACCGCCAAGAAACTCCGCAAACCCAGTCCCGTGCAAAGTCTCCCCAGGCAACGGCCGCCGCTCAGCCGACGCCACCAGATCCTTCATGAACGACCCCAGAACACACACGTCGTATCGCAAGGTCATGGGGCCCCCGGTCCTGGACTGAGGAGTGGAGGGAGCGAAGCGACCGGAGGGAGGAGGGAAGGGCGGGAGCTTAGCCCCATGACCCGCCGAGCCGGAGGCGAGGCAGAAAGCACGTCGTACCTATTCATGGGTGTCCCCGCGGAGTTTGCGGCCTAGGGATCCGGAGGGGTGGAACTGGGCGAAGTCGTGATGGGTGAACTCGCGCAGTACGACGAGGGCGCAGGCGAGCGCGTCGCCCATCACCAGGGCCGCGGTCGTCGAGGCGGTAGGGGCCAGGTTCAACGGATCCGCCTCGCGCAACACCATCGTGTCGAGCGTGTACGTCGCCAGCTTGGCCAGCGTGGAGTCCTCGGCGCCGGTCATCGCGATCACCGGGATGTCCCGATCGGCGAGCATCCGGGCGAACGCGCAGACCTCGGCCGTCTCGCCCGATGCGGACAAGGCGAGCACCAGATCGCGTGCGGTGACCGCACCCGAGTCGCCGTGCAAGGCATCACCGGCATGGATGAAGGTCGCCGGCGTACCGGTGCTCGCCAAGGTCGCCGCGATCTTCCGCCCGACCAGACCCGACTTGCCGAGCCCGGTGACGACCAGGTGCCCTTCACAGGCGGCGACCGCAGTCAGGACGTCGAGGAACACGCCGTCGAGGCGACCCGCGAGCGCCGACACCGCGGCCGCCTCGGTCTCGATCGCAGTCCGCGCCGCCGCCAGCCCGCGGGTGACCAGATCCCGCGGCAGCTCGCCCGCCCGGTTCGGCATCCTCGCCCCGCTTCCGCTGAAGGAGTCAGAAATCGATTTCCAGAGAGTAGGCAACCGCGCGACACAGTGTCAACGCCTGCAGCCCCGCTCGAAGACCGCAAAACAAGGCGATCTACCAAAGCCAGGCAAAGTCAGGCGGTCGGACCTCTTGACCGATCCGGACCGTGATCGTAATTTGTGAGAAATCGATTGCCCAACCTGGACGCTCGAATTCCCCTGGAGTCTGCGATGCCCGCATCATCCTTCCCTGCAAGGCCGCTCAGCCGGCGTACTGTCCTGCGCGGCGGCCTCGGCGCACTCGCTGCCTCTGCGGTCGGGGGGCCGCTGCTGACCGCGTGCGGCGGTGACGACACCGGCGGCGGTGGCAAGGAGCTGTCGTTCTGGAACTTCTACGGACCGGCCGACGACGCCAACCCGCAGAGCAAGTGGTTCGTGTCGCTGGTCGAGCAGTGGAACGCCAACAACGACGCCAAGGTGAAGCTGCGCTACATCGCGGGCAAGGACTACCTCAGCGGGACGACCTTGCAGACCGCGTTCCAGTCCGGCCAGGGTCCGGACATCTTCTTGATCAGCCCCGGCGACTTCCTGCGCTACTACAACGGCGGGGTGCTGCAGGACCTCTCGTCGGCCCTCACCGCGGAGTCCAAGGCGGATTACCTCCCCGGACTGCTCGAGGCCCGAAGCGTCGACGGCAAGGTGTACGGGCTGCCGATGGAGATCGAGCCACTCGCCTTGTACTACAGCGAAACCGCGTTCGAGAAGGCCGGCCTCTCGGAGGCCGACCTGCCGAAGACCTGGGACCAGACGCTGGCCGTGGCCGACAAGCTCACCGGCAAGGACCGGTACGGCGTGATGTTCGAGACGCTGCCCGGTTACTACCAGAACTTCACCTGGTACCCGTTCCTCTGGCAGGGCGACGGTACGCCGATCAAGGACGGCAAGGTCGCCTTCGATTCACCGGCCGCCGTTCAGGCGCTCAAGTTCTGGCAGGACACGGTGAAGAACAAGCTCGCTCCCCGCAAGGCGCTCGGCGACGGCGGTGGCGACGTCGTGTCCAACCTCGGTTCGGGCGCGGCCGCGATGCAGCAGAGCGGGATCTGGGCTGTCTCCGATATGCGCACCAAGGCGAAGAACTTCAAGTACGGGATCATCCCGCACCCGACACCCGACGGCGGAAAACCGGCGACCGACCTCGGTGGCTGGGCCTTCGTCGCCAATGCCAAGGGCAAGAATCCGGAGGCCGCGGCGAAGTTCATCACCTGGGCGCTCGGCTCGACCGATGCCGAAGGGATCGAGCGGCAGCGGCAATGGAACACGGTCGTCAAGACGAACGTGCCGCCGCGGAAGTCGGTGCAGCAGGCCGCGGATGCCAAGGGCGCCTTCGCTGCCGGCGTACTGAAGAAGTTCGTCAGTGAGATCGCGCCGACCGGCAAGCCGGAGCCGCGGTTCCCACCCGAGGTGTATCAGCCGATCTCCGACGCGATCCAGGCCTGCCAGTTGAACGCCGCCGATCCCGGCAAGGCGGCGGCCGATGCGGCGGCCCGGATCGACACCTTCCTGAAGACCTACCAGGGCGCGCCCATCAGCTGATGGTGACCACGACAGCGCCCCCGAGTCCGCCCGCCGCGGTCACCAGGCCGCGGCGGGTCAAGACCTCGATGACCAAGAAGCGCCGCGAGGCTCTGGCGGCGTACGCGTTCCTGGCTCCCGACGTGCTCGGCTTACTGATCTTTGTCGCGGTGCCGATGGTGCTCGCCTTCGGCGTCGCGTTCTTCAAGGTCGACGGGTTCGGCAATTACCAGTACGTCGGGTTGGCCAATTACAAGCTGATGGGCAACGACGACCAGCTCTGGGCGTCGTTGCGAATCACCGGGATCTATGTGATCTCCTTCGTGCCGCTGGCCTTCGTGGTCAGCTTCGCGCTGGCGATGCTGGTCCGGAACCATTTCAAGGGCATCGCCTGGGTCCGGGCCGCGTTCTTCCTCCCGAACGTGGTCAGCCTGGTCGTTGTCGGCCTGATCTGGCAGTTCCTCCTGGTGGACAAGCGTGGCGCGCTGTCGAAGCTGCTCGCGCCACTCGGGCTCGGCGACGTGTCCTTCCTCGGTACGCCGTCACTTGCCCTGGGCACCTATGTGGTGATCAGCGTCTGGTTCCTGATGGGCTACCAGATGCTGGTCTTCCTGGCCGGCCTGAAGGACGTGCCGAAGGAACTCGAGGACGCGGCCGAGATCGACGGCGCGAGCGCGTGGCAGCGGTTCCGGTACGTGATCTGGCCGCTACTCCGGCCGACCAGCTTCTTCGTGGTGATCAACTCGACGATCGGCGCGGTCACCGGCCTGCAGGCCTTCGACTTGGTTTATGTGCTGACGAAAGGGGGTCCGGCGCGCGCGACCAGCACGGTCGTGCTCTACATCTACGAACAGGCCTTCACCTTCAACAACATGGGGTACGCCGCGGCGCTCACCACCGTCGTCGTCGCGATCCTCGTCGTCTGCACCGGGCTGATGTTCGCCTTCACCCGAGGGGGTCGTTTCGATGCGGACTAGGTTTTTTCCGGTCTTGGCTCATGTGTTGGCGATCGTCGCGGTCGCGCCACTGGTGTGGATCCTGATCAGTGCGCTGAAGCCGGCCGAGGACGTGTTCTCCTTCGGCTGGCCGTCGACCTGGACGTTCGACAACCTGCAGTACGTGCTGCTGAAGATCCCGATGCCGCGGTTCCTGTTGAACAGCGCACTGGTGTCGGTGGTGGTTACTGTGCTGGCGCTGTTCTTCCACTCGATGGCTGCCTATGCGTTGGCGCGGCTGCGATTCCCGGGCCGTGGGATTCTCTTCTCCGGCATCATGTCGACGCTGCTCGTCTCGCTGCCGGTGATCCTGGTGCCGTTGTTCTTGGTGGCGAAGCAACTCGGTCTGCTGGACAGCTACGCGGGTCTGATCGTGCCGAGCATCTTCAACGCCTTCGGCATCTTCCTGCTCCGGCAGTACTACCTGAACATCCCACGCGAACTCGAAGAGGCCGCCGACCTGGACGGCTGCGGCTACTGGCGCCGGTACTGGAGCGTCATCCTTCCGCTCAGCCGGCCGATGCTCGCTGCCCTGTCCGTGCTGTTCTTCCTGGCGAACTGGAACGCGTTCCTCTGGCCGCTGACCATCACCCGGAACCCGGACCTGCGGGTGATCCAGCTCGGCATCTCCGGCATGCAGGGGCAGTACGCCTCGGCCTGGAACCTCATTCTCGCCGCCGCGGTGATCGCGGCGATCCCCACCGTCGTGGTCTTCGTGGCCGGCCAGAAGCGCCTGGTCGATGCGATGAAGACCACCGGCCTGAAGTGAAGGACGCGCTCGTGAAGCATGGAGCACTGCTCGCAGTACTGCCGCTCGTCTTCGGCTCAGCCGCTCTGCTCACCTCGTCGTCGGGGTCAGCTGTGAATGGGCTCGCCGCCCCACTCTCGTCCTCGGGATCTGGCGCAGGCGGGTTCGCGGCCCCAGCCTCGTCCTCGGCCTCCTCCTCGGCGAGCACCTTCGTCGGCACCACGACGGTCGAGACCAAGGGGATACCGAGCGCGAGTGACGGCGACCTCTGGCCGTCCTGCTGGGCAGGCAACGGCAACCTCTACACGGCCAACGGCGACGGCAAGGGCTTCAGTCTGGACGGCGACTTCGCCGATGTCGCCGTCAGCGAGGTCCGCGGCGACGTCGGCAACCTCTCCGGTACGACGGTCGCCCGCGGCGAGCAGGTGGGCCCGGTCTGGAGCGGCGCCGGGTACAACCGCAAGCCGACCGGGATGGTCTGCGTCGGCGACACCTTGTACTTAGCCGTGCAGGATCTCGCGCTCGACTTCAACGACGTACCGGCGGCCACGATCGTGAAATCGACCGATCACGGCCGCACCTGGACCTGGGACCGGCGCAAGCCGATGTTCGCCGATCACATCTTCACCACGATCTGGTTCGCCGACTTCGGCAAAGGTGGCCCGGACGGCTACGTCTATGCCTATGGGCTGGACGGAAACTGGCGGGACTCCTTCGACGACACGGTCGCGGATCCGCAGAGTGTCTTCCTGGCGCGGGTGCCGAAGACGAAGGTTCAGGATCGCGGCGCCTGGGAATTCTTTGCCGGCGACGGTGGTAAACCGTCCTGGTCGCACAAGCTGAAGGACCGGCGACCGGTGCTGACGGATCAGCGCCGTCTCTACCCGCAGACCTACGGCACGAACGCGAGCAACCTGAGCGTGATCAGCCAAGGCGGCGTCACCTATCTGCCCCAGCAGAAGCGCTATGTCTACACGTCATGGACCGAGTACACCTTCGAGTTCTACGAGTCGCCGACGCCGTGGGGACCGTGGAAGCATTTCCTGAGCAAGGACTTCAGCGGGTACCCATGGACGACTTCGAAGTACGGCGGGTACGGCGTGACGATCCCGTCCAAGTTCCTCGAGCCCGACGGTCGCACGATGTATCTCCAGGCGAACGTCTGTCCCTGCGGCGGCGGTGGCATCGGTACCTCGGTCTACAACTTCAACCTGCGGAAGATGGTGCTCACTCCTTCGTCGAACGCGCCGGCCACGGACGTCCCGGGTGATACGAACCTCGCCGCCCCGTCGACCGGTGTGGTCGCGATCTCGAAATCCTCGCACTCGGGCAGCCTCGCGTTGCTGAACGACGGGGCGACTACGGGGAGCGAGAACGACTTCGACGACGAGGTGAAGGGGGCTTCGTGGTGGGGGTACACCTGGCCGGCGAAACACAAAGTGAACCGGGTCGACTTCACGTCCGGCGCGGTCTCCGCCCAGGGCGGGTACTTCACCGGCCGGCCGCGAGTGCAGGTGAAGCAGGACGGTGCCTGGGTCGAGGTCGGATCCCAGTCGGTGGAGCCCGCTTACCCGGGCGAGGCGACGGCGGGTGCCAACACGACGTACCGGCTGACTTTTCCTGCTGTCGAGACTGATGGCGTCCGGGTGATCGGGCTGCCGGGTGGGACGCGCAGCTTCACGTCGATCGCCGAACTGGCCGTCCGGTACGCCGTGCAGCTGGCCGACGGTGGCTTCGAGGCGACCGGGAGCGGGAAGCCTGCCTGGGTCTTCGAAGGAACCGCCGCGAACGGGGTCGATCGCGGACTCGGATTCGCCCACTCCGGAGCGAACAACGGCTGGATCCGGACTTCGGGCACTGGTTGGAGCGCGCTGACTCAACTGATCCCGGTGGAGCCCGGCACCACTTACAAATTCACGTCTTGGATCAACGCTTCAGCGGCGCTTCCGGCCGGTGCCGGCCGCTTCGGCGTACGGGCTGGTTCCCAGGTGTTGGGTGAGGAGAGTTACGGCGCTTCGAGTGGGTATGTCCGGCACGAGGTGACGGTCACCGTGCCTCCCGGCGTACAGGCGATCACTCTGTACGCCGGGTTCACAGCTCCTGGTGCGGACACCTTTATTCAGGTCGATGACTTTGCCGTGGCCTGATACGAGCCGCCCTGGGTGCGGGTGATCACGCCGAGCCGGTTGGCGGCGTTGATCATCGCGACCAGGTAGACCAGGGCGGCGCTCTGCTCTTCGTCGTAGTGCTTGCGGACGTGGGCCCAGGTCTCGTCGGAGACACCGGTGGCGAGCCGGGTGCCTTCCTCGGCGAGGGTGAGCGCGGCACGCTCCGCGTCGGTGAACACGGTCGTCTCGCGCCAGGCGGCGACCAGGTTGATCCGGAGCGGAGTCTCGCCCGCGGCCGCGGCGTCCTTGGTGTGGAAGTCGAGACAGTAGCCGCAGCCGTTGAGCTGGCTGGCGCGGATCATCACCAGGTCCTGGACGGATTGCGGAAGTGACGACTGCTGGATCACTTGGCTGACACCGGCGAACCGTTTGCCGGCCTTGGCGGAGAACTCGTTGGTCTGCAGGTTCAAACGGGGTTCCATGGTCTGGTCCTCACTCGTGGCGTCAATGGTGACCAGGGGATGCTGGCGGGCCGCTGCGTGTGACGGGACTGCTGGTGTGACGTGCGCCACCGGGCGGTGATGTCACACGGTGGCGCTGGGCGGCGTCCTGTGGGGTGATTTGATCGAGCCAGGAGGTCCCGTGTCTGCCACTGAGATATTCGTTGCCCACCGCAACCTGCTGTTCACCGTCGCGTACGAGATGCTCGGGTCGGCGGCGGACGCGGAGGACGTGCTGCAGGAGACGTGGCTGCGCTGGGCGGCCGTGGACCTCGGCGAGGTGGAACATCAGCGGGCCTACCTGGTCCGGATCACCACCCGGCTGGCGCTGACCCGATTGCGGACGCTGCGCCGGCGCAAGGAGTCGTACGTCGGGCCGTGGTTGCCCGAGCCGTTGCTGACTACTCCTGACGTCGCCGAGAACGTCGAACTGGCCGAGAGCGTCTCGATGGCGATGCTGCTGGTGCTGGAGACGCTCGGTCCGACCGAACGAGCGGTCTTCGTACTGCGGGATGTCTTCGGACTCGAGTACGACGAGATCGCGGCCGCCGTCGACCGGAATCCGGCGGCGGTCCGCCAGATCGCGCATCGGGCCCGCGGTCATGTCGCCGCCCGCCGGCCACGCCAGGTCGTTTCGCCGGCCGAGACCCGGGACGCGTTGGGCGCCTTCCAGCGAGCCGTCGAAACCGGAGACCTGCAAGGCCTGCTGGACATCCTCGCCCCGGACGTCATCCTGCTGACCGACGGCGGAGGTGTCGTCCAGGCTGCTCTTGAACCGGTCGAGGGTGCCGAACGCGTGGCCGGCATTCTGAGCCGGATCACCGCCGCCGTCTCCCTGCGTCCGGCCGAGATCAACGGCTACCCGGCGCTCCTGGTCCATTTCGACGACGAACTCAGCGCCGTGCTGGCGATCCAGCTCGAGAACGGCCGCATCACCGGCCTGTACGCCGTACGCAACCCCGAGAAACTGTCCCGGATCACCCAGCAAACACCGGTCACCCGCTGAGCCGCGCTCGGAGCCAGTCGGTGAGCCGCGTTGAGAGCTGGTGGGTAGGCCGCCTTCAGGTCAGTCGGTGAGCCGGGTCCGGGCCCGGAGTTGGTGAGCCGGGTCCGAGCCCGGGAGGTCGTGAGCCGGGTCAGGGCCAGGGGTTGAGGTTTGGGAGGGCGCCGGTGATCGGGCCCTGCGGTTCGCGGCCTGCCATCCAGGCGGTCAGGTCCGTCAGGGCACCGGTGAGGATGCGCGGTTCGCCGGCGCCTGCCTCCCACTCGGCGTCGGGTGCGCGCAGGATCAGCCGCAGGTTCTCCGGTGTCCTCGGTCGCAGGAACTCCAGCAGATGCAGGCAGAACTCCTTCGACCAGTCGTCGCTCGTCGGCTCCAGGCCGAGATCTATGGTGTGGATCTCCAGTTCCCGCCAGCCGGTGTAGACCGAGGCGGCGAGATTGCTGTCCCGATGCCGGATCGGCCGATCCCAGTCGTCGACCTCGCTCCACGCGGCGAGCAGCCCGGCGGTCGCTGTCCGGACGTGCTGCTTGAGTTCGCCGGCCGGGCGGCCGGCTCCGCTCTCGATGGCGGCGTTCCGGGCCGGCGGGCCGCCGTCGTACATGTCGACCAGCCGCCCGGCGAGTGCTTCGTCGACCTGCCGGGTCATCGCTTCGCTGAAGTTCGCGATGTGGGTGAGTACGTGACCGCGGGACCAGCCCGGTAACCGCGACGGTGCTCGAACGGTTGCCTCGTCGACTTCTTCCAGGACTTGGTTCAGCCGCTGGACCGATGACGTCACGTCAGGGTTCACGGCAGCACCCTAGAGCGCCGGCTCACATGGGATCAACCTGGTTTGCCATTAGACTCAGCAGCATGCTGGCCTTCAATCTCGCGGCGACGATCCGCCATGACGGGCAGGGTGGGGTTGCGGATCTGCTGGCGACGGATGCCGGACTGGGCTCCTGGCTGGAAGAGAACGGCCCGTTGGCGTCCGTAGTACTGGGGCATTCTTTGGATGCTTCCGCGTTAGCTGTGAACGAGATTTTGCGGCAGGCGCTGACCGGCGTGCGGCGGGCGGTGCGTTCGCTGTTTGCTCGGGCGGTCAGCCCGGCGCCACCAAGTCGCGCGGATGCCAATCAGTTGCTGGAAGTCGAGGCTGCGTTGGCCGTGCTGAACAAGGCGGCCGACAAATTGGGGACGGCTCACCTCGTCTGGCCGTCGGATGGGGCGCCAGCGAGTCGTTGGTCGGGGCGATCGACGGATCCGGCGGCGCTGCTGGTCGGTGCTGTCGGGAGGTCGGGGATCGACTTTCTGCTCGGGCCGGATCGAGTGCGGCTGCGGGCGTGTCCGGCGGCTCGGTGTGTGAAGTACTTCCTGCAGGACGATCCGCGGCAGACCTGGTGCTCGCCGTCGTGCGGAAATCGCGAGCGGGTGAACAGGCACTATCAACGCAAACACAGCACGTAACCTGCCCGGCGCGAAGGGTTAGGGCAACAGTCACAAGCGGGTCCCCCGGCCGATGCCGGGGCGCTACCGGTCCGAGGAAACGTCGATCGTGAGCCTTTCTCGAACCGCCTAGAGGTAGGACCCGCCATGACATTTCGCCGTTCGTGGACCGGTCTGACCGGTCTGATCCTGCTCACTGCCTCCTTGGTTGCCATCGGCAACCTTGCTCGCGCCGAGGCCGTGCCGCCTTGTCCCACTGGCATCGCCCATCGGGGCAACGCTGCCGGTGCTCCCGAGAACAGCCTTAATGCCTTCAGAGCAAGCTTTGCCGCGGGGGCGACCTGGGTCGAGTCCGACGTCCAGTTCACCTCCGACTCGGTGCCGGTCATCATGCACGACGTGACCGTCGACCGGATGACGAACGGGACCGGCTCGATCGCCGGTATGACGGCCGCCCGGTTCTCCGCGCTGACCTTCGCCGACGGTCAGCACCCGCCGACCCTCGATCAGTTGCTCGCCGTCGTCACCGCCGCCTCGAACCGACACCTCCTGCTGGAGATCAAGCCGACCGGGCTGGGTGCGGCGCGAGAGCAGATCCTGCTCAACAAACTGCGTGGACTCGAATCGCGAGTGCACCTGATGGCTTTCGCGGCACCGTTCCCCGCCGTACAGCACCTCAAGACCGCAGACCCAGCGCTGACCACCAACATCCTCGGCTACGACCCGATCCTCCCGCCCCCGACCGGGATCGTCAGCGAGAACCTCGAGTACACCTACCTGACCGCGGCCCGGGTCAGCGACCTGCACTACCGGGGCCAGCAGGTGAAGGCGTGGACCGTCAACGACGCCACCAACTGGGCCCGCCTGCGCCAGTGGGGCGTCGATGCGATCATCACCAACAAAATCACCGAATACCTCCAATGGGCAGCGACCACTTGCCCATCCTCGACACCACCGGTCAGCCACGAATACGTAACCAACAAGAGCATCGAGGCAGACCTCACCGGCTGGACTGGACTCTGGTCGGCGAACTCGGCGACCACACGAGTCTCCGGCGGGTACGACGGCAGCTATGCGATCCGATCGGTCAACAACTCGTCCTCCGCTGCCCAGCACGGATTCACCAGTAGCCCGGAGACATTGGACGGTACGGCGAACGCCACCGCCGCCGGAAAGACCTACACCGCTAGCGTCTGGGTCAAACCCGACGTCCCCGGCCAGAAGCTGAACCTCTACGTCCGCGAACGAAACGCCAGCGGAACGACGGTCGGCTCCAAGACTGCAGTCCTCACCACAGTCGCCGGCTGGCAACAGCTCATCACCACGTACGCCGCTGTTGCCTCTAGCAATCGAATCAGCCTGACCGTCTGGTCCAGCAGCTCTGCCGCCACCAAGGGCTTCACCGCCGACTCGCTGAGCTTCACCACACCCTGATAGTCGCTCTTCTCGAAGGCGCTGCCGTTGTCCACAATCTGTACGTTGTTGTGGACAACTTGGCTGGATCTTGATGCACGTCAATCCCCTTAAAAATAAGGGAATTCTCATTGGAAAACTGTCGGTGGCGGGGTCTACTGTTGTCGGCATGGACCTCTTGGAGGCGCCGCGTCCGGCGTACATGTTGAGTGGCGAGGAAGCACTCGCCACTCTCGACGCGCTGCACGCCGAGATGTCGGTCCTGCAGACCTACCGCCTGGAAGTCCTGGCCCGTCTGGACGAAACGGGTCACACCAAGGAAATCAGCGGCCAAACCACCGCCGGGTTCGTCGCGTCGAGACACCGCCTCAACCCACCCGAAACCCAACGCGACCTCAAACTAGCCTTGGCGCTGCCCAAGTACCCGGCCGTGTCTGCCGCCCTGCCCGACGTCTACGCCCCACCCGGCCCCGACCCGGCGGTCCAGTACGCCGACCCTTCCGCCGACGTCACCGACGACACCGGCGAACCCCTGCCCGCTGACACCTTGCCGGCTGAAGTCGTGGCGGGGGATGAGTTGCCGGTGTTGCTGCACCCGAGTCAGGCCGAAGCGATCGTGGCTGCGTTGGAGGCGGTCCCGGCCGCGGCGATGGTGCCTGTGGAGGACTTGCAGGCCGCCGAGGACCAGATGGTGAAAGCGGCCCGGAACCTGTCCCCGTGGGACCTGAAGAAACTCGGCAAACGAGTCCGTGACGTTCTGGACACCGACGGCTCGGAGCCGGCCGAGGACGCCGCCCGGCAGCGTGAAGCGCTGCGGATCACGAACGCGGATCATGGCGTGAAGTTCTCCGGGTTCTTGGCTGCGGAGAATGCTGCACTGTTCAAGACGTCGATCGAGGCAGGCGCGAAGCCCCGCCCGGCCCTCGACGGTGAACGCGACCCCCGCACCCTCGAGAAGCGCCAAGCCGACGCCCTGTCCGATGTTCTGTCGGTCGCTGCGGCGGCGGGTGAGCTCCCCGGCCACGGCGGGATCAAGCCCCACATCACCATCACCATCGACTACGACGAGTTGAAGAACAAAGGTCGTGACGCCACCGGCGACCTTCACTTCGGTGACCGCCTGTCGGCCGCCGCGGTGCGCCGGCTGGCCTGCGACGCCGAAGTCATCCCGGTCGTCCTCGGGTCGGAATCCGAACCATTGGATGTCGGCCGTGGCCAGCGGTACGTCACCAAAGCGATGTGGCGTGTCCTGGCCCGCCGCGACAAAGGCTGCGTCGTGTGCGGCATGCCACCCCGGTACTCCCACGCCCACCACATCATCCACTGGATCGACGGCGGCCCGACGTCGGTCGAGAATCTCGTGTTCCTGTGCGGTGTTCATCACACCGCCGTTCACCACGGCCACTACACAATCACCATCACCAAGGGCAAGGTCCACGTCACCAGACCGTCTTGGGCCGACCCACCCCGCAGTACCGGCCGCCGGGCCTGGTTCACCACCTTCCGCCCGCCGGGAACCGGCGCCTCCCGTCTCGCCCGGACCACCGCCACCGCCACCGCCACCGGCCCTGCCGCCACCGCCACCGGCCCTGCGGGGGTCGGCAGCTCCTTGCCCGCCTGGGCCGCAACTCCCGGGTCGGTCACGACCACAGCCCGCCCTGCCGGGGCCCGAGCCTCCGTCCCCGCGTGGGCAGCAGCACCCGGAACGAGCGGCGCATCGCCTGCCAGACCAGGCGAAACCTCGCGCGGCGAACCGGGAGCGAATAGTTTCGGACCCCATGATGATGCGTTCTGGGGCGAAGGTGCTCCCGACCACACACTCCGCCCGGTCCGCGCCTTCCCGCTGGTCACCGACCCACCACCGCTGACAACGCTCAAGCCTGCCGACTTCAACCCTTGGGGCCCCGAAACCCACGACACCGGCTAACGGCCCCGGCAGGCCCGGCCGCCCCGGCCCGGGAGCAGCAGATCGCGTTCACCAGGCCCCGCATCACCGACCGCGAACTCGGTGTCGCGCTCTCCGCGCGCCCTTCAAGGGCGGGGGATTCGGTGTCGCGTTCGCTGTGCCCGGCTTCGTGGAAGTGGGGACCTCGGTGCCGCGTTCAGTACGCCTGGCTTCGTGGAAGTGAGGGATTCGGTGTCGCGTTCGCTGTGCCCGGCTTCGTGGAAGTGAGGGATTCGGTGTCGCGTTCAGTACGCCTGGCTTCGTGGAAGTGAGGGATTCGGTGTCGCGTTCAGTACGCCTGGCTTCGTGGAAGTGAGGGATTCGGTGTCGCGTTCAGTACGCCCGGCTCCATGCATGCGGGGAATCGGTGTCGCGTTCACCACGGTGTACCCCCGTTCGTCTGGCACGGTTCGATCCGCAGCCCGGAGATCGCCGAGTAGGCCGCGTACTACGGTGACGGGTTCTTCCACAACAACATCTTCTGGCCGGCCGATCACACGGCCCGGCTGGTGAACTACTACCGCCAGCGCTTCGAGCACTACGGGCACGGCGCGGCGGACCAGGCGATCGTCGGGCGCGGCGGTCCGTTTTCATGCGGAAAGCGGCGTGGGATGCGCACACGCTGACGGATGGGCGGTTCGACTTGGGAATCGGGACCGGGCGTCCGACGGCGGCGAAGTTTGCGGCTGAGCTGGGGTTGCCTTGGGGAACGGCACAGGAGCGTCGCGAGCAGCTCATCGAGACGCTGGATCAGCTGGCCAAGCTGGATGGCGAACGGCGTACGCCGATCATGCTCGCCGCCGCGGGACACAAGGCGCTGGCGGCGGCGCGCGCGAACATCGTGTCGATCGCGAAGCCGGCGACGGCGCCGCGCGAGGAGGTCGCCACGCTCGCTCGGGAGCAGCGGGAGCAGCGGGAGCAGCGGGAGCAGCGGGAGCTGGCGGCGTCGCGGGCGGACGACATCGAGTTGGCGATGAACCTGTTCGCGGCCGGCAACGGCGAGCTGCAGGTCTGGACGAAGCAGGCAACCGGGATCGACGCGGAGGAGCTGGCGAAGAGCGATTCGCTGATGTTGCTGCCGGTGTCGTGGTTCCCGACGCTGCGGGAGGTACTGCAGCCGACGGGGTCGGTCCGGTTGTCTTGGATGGACCGTTGCCGCCTTCCCCTCAAGGGGCGCATCGCCTACCGCCGCTGTCCTGCCCATTCACTCGCTCGCGTCCGGCGGCGGCTGCCTACGGCTCATGACATTCCCATGACCCATGCCCCTGGCGTGGGTGATGGGCGCACTGGGGGGCATTCGCGGGTGAGTGGGGGCGTGGTGGGTGAGCGGTAACACCCGTCGACACTCTGCTGCCGGGTTCACTGAAGAATTCCGTCCCATCACGTCGAATCTTGCCTGCCCCGGCGTGTGCCTCGACGGAGCTGTGTGACGGCTACCAGACCCGCCCGGCATGCGATGGCTGGGGCAGCTTCTTCAGTCCCTGGCGAGTGTCCAGATCAACCGGCCCGAAGATGAGTAGGTAGGTCGGATGGGGACTGTGGGGCTGGAATGGGTGGGTGGGGGATTGGGCGCACTAGCCTTGGGGGATGGGTGTTGCGAGGTTCAAGGACCTGTGTGTGGATGTGACGTGTCCTAGTGCGATGACGTCTTTCTGGGGACGAGTGCTCGGGTTGACGTCGCCGGCGGACAATCCGGCGGTGCTGGTGGGGGACCGGCCGGAGAAGACGGTGTGGATCAATCAGGTTCCGGAGCCGCGGACGGTGAAGCAGCGGGTGCATCTGGACGTGCACACCGGGTCGATCGGGGAACTGGAGAAGCTCGGCGCGGTGGTGCGGAGTCCGATCAGCGACGAGCAGCCGTGGACCGTCCTGGAGGATCCCGAGGGTGGTGAGTTCTGCGGGTTCGAGCGGGACAGCGTACCGGCGTACCGGCTGATGGAGTTGGTCGTCGACTCGGTTGACCCGGAGGCGCAGGCGCGGTGGTGGGCGGGGCTGGTGGGTGGTGAGGCCAAGCATCGGCCCGGCGAGCCGTATTACTGGCTGGAGGAGGTTCCCGGGCTGCCGTTCCCGTACTGGGTCTTCGTTCCCGTGCCCGAGCCTAAGACGGTCAAGAACCGGATCCACTGGGACGTCACCGCGGACGAGCTGCAGCCCGTGCTGGACGCGGGTGCGACACTGCTGCGGCCCAAGGATGACGAGATCGGCTGGTGGGTCTGCGCCGATCCCGAGGGCAACGAGTTCTGTGTGTTCCTGCCACCCGCTGCCGCCGAGGAGACCGATGACCAAGCTTGATCTCACCCAGTCCGGACCGGACCTGACCGAGTCGCTGGTCGACATCTCGTCGGTCAGCGGGTCCGAACAGGAACTGGCCGACGCGGTCGAGGTCGCCCTCTCGGCGTACCCGCAGCTGACCGTCAGCCGGCACGGGAACACGGTCGTCGCCCGGACCGGACTCGGGCGCGCCGAGCGGATCGTGATCGCCGGGCACCTCGACACCGTGCCGCTGAACGACAACCTGCCGGCGCGGCGCGCGGACGGGCTGATCCACGGGCTCGGTGCGTGCGACATGAAGGGTGGGGTCGCGGTCGGGCTCCGGCTCGCGGCGACCCTGACTGAGCCGATCCGCGATGTCACCTATGTGTTTTACGACTGCGAGGAGATCGAGGCCGAGCGGAACGGGCTGTTCAAGCTCTCCCAGTCTTCGCCGGAGTTGCTGCAGGGCGTGTTCGCGGTGGTGATGGAGCCGTCGAACGCCGTCGTCGAGGCCGGCTGCCAGGGGACGATGCGGGCGGAGATCACGACTCGCGGTGAGCGGGCGCACTCGGCCCGCTCGTGGATGGGGCAGAACGCGATCCATGCGGCCGGTGAGGTGCTGGCGCGGCTGGCGGCGTACGAGCCACGGCGGGTGCTGATCGACGGGCTCGAGTACCGCGAGGGGCTGAACGCGGTCGGGATCAGCGGTGGGGTCGCGGGCAACGTCGTACCGGATCTGTGCACGGTCGTGGTCAACTACCGGTTCGCGCCGAGCCGGTCGGAGGCGGAGGCCGAGGCGCATGTCCGGGAGGTGTTCGCAGGGTTCGAGGTGGTGGTGACGGACTCGGCGCCGGGTGGGTTGCCTGGGCTGGAGCGTCCGGCGGCGGCTGCTTTCTTGAAGGTTGTCGGTGGTGAGCCGCAGCCGAAGTTCGGGTGGACCGACGTCGCCCGGTTCACGCTGCTCGGCGTACCGGCGGTGAATTACGGGCCTGGCGACCCGCTGCTGGCGCACAAGCAGGAGGAGTACGTGCCGGAGGCGGAGATCGAGCAGTGTGAACAGCGGTTGAGAAGCTGGTTGACAGCGGAATAGTTATGGCTTGCCGCTCGGCGTGACCTGCCCGTACTGCGGGTCTGTGGTGGCCCTCCGCACTAATCTTGGGGTATGGCAGAACCATCGATCCACCCGGACCGCCCGCAGTCGCAGCAGCGCGGGCCCGTGGTGATGCGGCGTAACCAGGTGCAGCACTCGACGTCGGAGCAGCGCCTGCTGGACAGCCGCGGACCGTCCGACTGGGTGCACACCGACCCCTGGCGGGTGCTGCGGATCCAGTCGGAATTCATCGAGGGCTTCGGCATGCTCGCCGAGCTCGGGGCTGCCATCAGTGTCTTCGGGTCGGCGCGGACCAGTCCGGACGACCCGATGTACGCGGCCGCCGAGCGGTTCGGGCGGAAGCTGGTCGAGGCCGGGTACGCGGTGATCACCGGCGGTGGGCCGGGCGTGATGGAGGCGGCGAACAAGGGCGCCTCCGAGGCCGGCGGCGTGTCGGTCGGGCTCGGCATCGAGCTGCCGTTCGAGAGTGGGCTGAACGAGTGGGTCGACATCGGGATGAACTTCCGGTACTTCTTCACCCGCAAGACGATGTTCGTGAAGTACGCCCAGGGGTTCGTGGTGATGCCGGGCGGGTTCGGCACGCTGGACGAGCTGTTCGAGGCGTTGACGCTGGCGCAGACGCGCAAGGTGACGTCGTTCCCGGTGGTGCTGTTCGGTACGTCGTACTGGAGCGGGCTGGTCGACTGGCTGCGCGAGACGATGCTTGCCGACGGCAAGATCTCCACGGCCGACCTGGAGATGTTCATCGTCACCGACGACGAGGACGAGGCGATCAGCTACATCGTCAAGTCGGGTGAGCTGGCCGATGCCGCCGCGGCCGCGGCGGCATCGGCGGCGGCGCGCGACGTCGCCGAAGTGGACAGCCCCGAGGCGCGCGAGCGGCGCGAGGCGCACCGGCTGGGTTCGGACGGGCAGTGAAACCCCGCAGCGTCGGACGGACCGGTGAGGTTCGGACGGCCGGGAAACCCGGAGCGATTGTGCGGTGAGGTACCGCGGCATGGCACGATCGGTCCCGTGATGTGGTTCTTTGCGCTGATTGTCGTGGTCCTCATCGGGGCCGTCGCCGTGGTCGCCTCCGGGCGCTGGGGCGCTATGAGTACGGCGTACGACGATCGGCCGGACATGTCGGTACCGGCCCGGCAAGCGCTCACCTCGGACGACATCGAGACGGCGCGCTTCGGCGTCGGCCTGCGCGGCTACCGGATGGACGAGGTCGACACGCTGCTCGAACGGGTCGCCCGCGAGGTCGCCGAGCGCGACCGCCGGATCGCCGACCTCGAGCGAGCCGTCACCCCCATCATGCACGGCCCCGAGGGCGCCGGCTTCGCCTCCCGGCACACCTACGACCCCGCCGACTTCGACGACACCGGCTACCAACTCCCCATCCTCGTCGGCGGCGACTTCCCACCAGACACCACGACCCCCGAAGCACCTGTGGCCGATCCTTCCGCGACCCACCACCCTGTCGCCGAGGCACCCGAAGCAGAGCCGACCGCCGACCCTTCCGCGGCACACCCTGTCGCCGAGGCACCCGCAGCAGAGCCACTCGCCGAGGATTTCGCGACCCACCCTGTCGCCGAGGCACCCGAAGCAGAGCCACTCGCCGAGGATTTCGCGACCCAGCCTGCCGCTGAGGCACCCGGGACAGAGCCGCTCGCCGAGGCATCCGCGGGACAGCCCGTCACCGAGGCACCTGTGGTCCAGCCTGTCGCAGAGCCCGAGACTCAGGTGGTCGCTGAGGCACCCGGGGACGAGCCGGTCGCCGAGGGTTTCTGGGCACAGCCTGTCGCCGAGGCGCCCGCGACCCAGCCTGTCGCCGACGGGTCCGCGGTACAGCCGGGTTCCGCGGCATCTGGGGGACTGTCTGTCGCGGAGTCTGAAGCCCAGCAGGGCGCCCAGCCCGAGCCTTCAGCCGATTCCGAAGCGCAGCAGGCAGCCCCGCCCGACGCCCCACAGGCAGCCCATGGTGAAGCGACGCAGCCGTTCCAGCCGGAGGCGCAGCAGCCGTTCCAGTCGGAGGCGCAGCAGGCGTTCCCGCCGGCAGCAGTGCAGCCGGCTCAGACTGGCCCGCAGGTAGCAGCCGACACCCCGATTCAGCAGAGCGTCACGCCCGAGCCAGCCCGCCCTGCCCAGCCTTCAGCCGAGTCCCAGCCTCCAGTCGAGTCTCCAGCGGAGCAGGCCGCCCAACCGCAAGTAGCAGAGCCCGCTTCGCCAATCGCAGGCGCCCAGGGTCTGGCAGGAGGAGGGTCCTCCGCACTGGAGGTGCCACTTCCGCCGGTGCCGCCGGAGCCCACGCTGCACCCACAGAGTTCAGCCGAATCGCAGTCCTGGTTCGAGGAGACACCACCCACCGCACCCGCAGAGCAGCCGCCGGCCGCGCAGCAAGAGCAGCCGGCAGCACAGCAGCCCGACGCGCCGCAGGTCGGCGAGCAGTCGGGGTGGACCACCTGGCAGCGCCCTGAGGGGCAGGAGCAAGCAGCTGCGGAGCAAGGTGGGACGGGGCAAGGCGGGGCGGCGCAGTCTGCGGCCGGTCAGCCTGAGTCGGGTTTGGGTACGTGGCAGCGCCCCGAGCCGGAGCAGCAGTCAGGTGCGGAGCAAGCTGCGGTAGAGCAGTCCGGGGCGGAGCACGCTGGCGTGGAGCAAGCCGCGGGACTTCCTGGCGTCGAGGAAACCCAGGGGCAGCCTAGGGGCGGGCAACCCGCGGGGGAGACCCAGGCGGGGCAGCCCGGGGTGGGCGAAGCTGCGGGGCAGGCTCAGGCGGGGCAGGGCGTCGTACGGGGGCAGGTGCAGGGGCAGTTGTGGGCTGATCCGGGCGCGGCGGGGGTGCAGTCGGCCAACGGGTGGCAGGACTTGCCTGGGGAGCGGGAGAACGGGGTGGTGGGCGAGCAGAGTGGGCTGGGCGAGGAGCTGACTGATCAGGCTCCTCGGGGGCGGCATAGTGCGGCTCCCGATACGGGTGCCTTTCAGCGTCCGAGCTGATGACTGACAGCGGGTCTTGTCATGCGGAGGCCTCGGTGCGGTTGCCGATGGCGCCGGAGGACGCTTGGGATCTGGTGATGGACTGGGAGCGGCAGTCGCGGTGGATGCTGTTCACCCGCGTCTGGGCGACCGGGAACGACGGCCGGGGCGTCGGCGGCGGAGTCGCGGCGCGAACTTCTGTCGGTGGCTTGGGGTTCACTGACGACATGGTCATCACGCACTGGGATCCGCCGCGCGAATGCACGGTGAAACACCTCGGCAAGATCGTGCGGGGAACGGGGACGTTCGCCGTCCGGCCCGCGCCCGGCGGCGCCAGCACCTTCGTCTGGTCCGAGGACGTCACGCCACCGTTCGGCCGGCTGGGGCGACTCGCCTGGCCGGTGGTGCGGCCCGGGTTCGAGTTGATGATGCGGATCTCGTTCAACCGGCTGACGAAGGAACTCGCACGATGACGGTCACAGGTCCGGATGGTCAGCCCCGCTGCGGCTGGGCGACCTCGGCTCCGGAGTACGTCGAATATCACGACACCGAGTGGGGCAAGGAGATCCGCGACGACCACGGGTTGTTCGAGCGGATGACGCTGGAAGGGTTCCAGTCCGGGTTGTCCTGGATCACGATCCTGCGCAAACGGGAGAACTTCCGGAAGGCGTTCGACCAGTTCGATCCGCAGAAGATCGCGGCGTACGGGACGGACGACTTCGACCGGTTGATGGCCGATGCCGGGATCGTCCGCAATCGCCTGAAGATCAACGCGACGATCGCCAACGCCCGCGCCCTGCTGGAGCTTCAGGAGGGCGAGCTCACCGACCTCCTCTGGTCGTTCCAGCCCGAGAACCGCCCGGCCCCCAAAACCTTCGACGAGGTCCCCGCCACCACGCCCGAATCCGTCGCGATGTCCAAAGCCCTTAAAAAGAAGGGCTTCGTCTTCGTAGGCCCCACCACCGCCTACGCCCTCATGCAGGCCACCGGAATCGTCAACGACCACCTAGCCGACTGCATCGCCCGCTGAAGCCCCCGCCAGCACCCGGCGATCGACGTGAAGAGGCGGCCCAGCCCTCCGTGTGCCGCTTAACCCCCTGCTATAGCAGGGGGTGAAGCACGCAAAGGGGAGTGAACCCCACGCAACGAGATGCAGGTCAGCGAGAGCGGCGTCGCGAGTGCGGCGTCGGGGGGCGGGGGCAGCGGAGTCGGGGGTTATTTGCCGTGGAAGGTGGGGCGCTCTTTCGCGACGAAGGAGGCTACGGCGTTTTTGTGGTCTTCGGTGTCGCCGGTGAGGCGCATCTTGGTGGCTTCGAAGGCGAGGGATTCGGCCAGGGTGTGGGTGGCTGAGTAGGCGATCGACTGGCGGACCGAGGCGTAGGCGACGGTGGGGCCGTTGGCGAGTTTGGTGGCCAGCTCGCCCACGACACTCGCGAGCTCGTGGGCAGGGACGACCTTGGTGGCCAGGCCGAGGTCCAGGGCCTCCGCGGCCGGGATGGTGCGCGGGAAGTAGAGGAGTTCGGTCGCGCGCGCCTGGCCGATCAGCCGGGGGAGGGTCCACGAGATCCCGGTGTCGCAGGACAGCGCGATGCCGGTGAACGCCAGGTTGAAGCCGGCCGTGTCGGCGACGATCCGGAAGTCCGCGGCGAACGCCATCGACGCGCCGGCGCCCGCGGCGACGCCGTTCAGGGCGGCGATCACCGGCTTCGGCATCTCGGCGATGGCCAGCGCGATCGGCGTGTAGTGGTCCGGCACCGTGCTCCAGAGCGCGGCCGTGTCGTTGGCCTCCAGCAGCGTGATGTGCTCCTTCAGGTCCTGCCCGACGCAGAACGCGCGACCGGTCCCGGTCAGGACGACAGCCCGTACGCCGGTGTCCTCGGCCGCGGCCTGCAGGGTGTCCCGGAGGGCGACCTTGGTGGCGATGTCGAGCGAGTTCATCGCTTCCGGCCGGTTCAGGGTGATCGTGGCGATGCCCTCGGACACGTCGTACAGGACGGAGTCACTCATCGTGCCTAGCTCCCAACAGTCGGTGAGATTTTCAGTGAACGGTCAGGCAGTTGTCCACGAAACGCCCGGCCGCGTGGCCCAGCCGATTCGCGTGGAAATCGAAGAATGCGGCCGCCCGGGCACCGGCCCAGTCGTCCGGCAGGAGCTCGGCCGGCAGGCCCGGATCGAGGAACAGGAACTTGCGCCACTCGTGCACCAGGTGGGAGCGGACCGCGAACGCCTGCTCGTCGGTCGCGTCCGGCCCGGCGCTCTCGGCCAGCGCCTTCGCCTCGTTCAGCCAGTTGTCGTACGACGCGCCGAGCTCGTCGAGTTTCCAGACCCGCCGGGCGAACTCGACCGCGTCGTCCTCGACCGGTGCCCGGAAGCGGTCCGCCGGGATTCCCTCGACGCCGAGAATCTGGTCCACCTCGCTGTCGTTGCGCAGTCCGACCCAGGCCGCATCGGACAGCGGAGCCCAACCCAGGAAGGCGAGTTGGCTCGCCAGCTGTTCGCGGCGGCGGGCGTTCGGGACCTCGTGCAAGATGCTCAGATGCCACGTGCGGTCCCACTCGCTACGGCCGTCGCCACCGGCCTCGGTGCGGTAGATCCGGGCCGCGGCGTCGTCGAGGCGGCGACGCGCCCGGGTGGTCAATGCGTAACCGGGCTGACCGTCGATCCGGACCGGCTCCAGCCAGCCCTGCCGGACCATCCGGGAGACGGCGGTCCGGACGGCCGGTGGATGGACTCCCAGCGGCGCGAGCAGCCGGACCAGGGCGGCCACCGGGGCGCGCGCACCACGCGCGCGCAGGTGGTCGCCGTACAGGTCGAAGAGCGCTGAACGGGCGTGCACGAGACCTGAGTCTGCCGTATGGTGCACGGCTCTGGCCTGACTTCGGGGATAATGGGTCGCGATACACACTGCGATACGCGCCGACGGCGCATCACCGCACGGCGCCGGCGACGGTCCACCGTGTGGTGTCGTCGCTCAAGACCGAAGAGGGCAAGATCCATGAGGGAAGGGGTGCGCGCATGGCGGCGATGAAGCCGCGGACGGGCGATGGTCCGCTCGAGGTCACCAAGGAGGGCCGCGGGATCGTGATGCGGGTCCCGCTCGAGGGCGGCGGTCGTTTGGTCGTCGAACTGAACGCCGATGAGGCGACCGAGCTCGGGAACGCGCTGAAGGCCGTTGTCGGCTGAGCCGACTCTCCGGGGTGCATCTGCACGAGCGCACCCGCGACAACTCCAACGACCCCGGTGGGTGCTTTCCGGCACCGGCCGGGGTCGTTACGGTTGGCCCAGAATCAGCCCAGCGTGAATCAGTCCGTTCTGTGATCGAACAGTGAGGTCGTCGAAGTGGCTCGCCGAAGTGCACGCACCGTGTTCCCGACCCTGCCGGCCGTCGTCTGGCAGCCCGGGCTCCCCGTCCATGGAGCCCGCAGTTGGGTGATCCTGGTCGGTGAAGCGGGCCTGCCCGCCGCCGCGAAGGAGGCCGGGGAGCGTCTCGGCGTCGACCTCGACCGGCTGCTGGAGGTCCAGGAGGAGTCCGGTTTCAGCCGCTCCGCCGGTACGACGGCCGCGTACCCGCTGCTCACCGGTGAGGTGGCCGAGGTGCTGCTGGTCGGTGCCGGCGCGGGCACCCCGAGAGACCTGCGACACGCCGGAGCCGCGATCGCACGCTTCGGCCGCGGCAAGGACGAGCTCACCACGGTCGTTGCCGAGGGCATCGAGGACGCGGGGCTGCAGGCGTTCGCCGAAGGTGTCGTGCTCGGGTCGTTCACGTTCAGCCGCAAGACCGTCGACACCGGTAAACCGGTGGCCGGCCGGATCGAGGTGACCGACGGCACCGAGGAGGACCGCGACATCGCGGTCGAACGCGGCCTGGTGATCGGCCGCACCGGCTGGCTGGCGCGCGAGTTCGCCACCACCCCCTCGAACGAGAAGGACCCGGCCTGGATGGCCGCCCGCGCGACGGAGCTGGCCGCCGAGACCGGCCTGGACGTGACTGTCTGGGACGAGAAGAAGCTGGCGGCCGACGGCTTCGGCGGAATCCTTGCGGTCGGCAAGGGCTCCACCCGGCCGCCGCGGTTCATCCGGCTCGACTACACCCCGGCCGGCGCGACCGACGACACGCCGTACGTCGTCCTGGTCGGCAAGGGCATCACCTACGACACCGGCGGCCTGTCGCTGAAGCCACGCGAGGGCATGGTGTCGATGAAGCGGGACATGACCGGCGGTGGTTCGGTGATCGCGACCATGTCGGCGCTGAAGGAGCTCGGCGCGAAGGTCCGCGTCACCGGGCTGATCTGCTCGGCCGAGAACATGCCGTCCGGTACGGCGTACCGGCCGGACGACGTGATCCGGCACTACGGCGGCCGGACGACCGAGGTGAAGAACACCGATGCCGAAGGGCGTCTGGTGCTTGCCGACGGACTCGCGTACGCCGTCCAGGAGCTCGCGCCGGACGTCATCGTCGACATCGCGACGCTGACCGGCGCGATCAAGGTGTCGCTCGGCTCGATGCTGTACGGCGGGTTGTTCGCCACCGACGACGCGCTCGCGGACAACCTCGCCGATGCGGGTGAGGCGTCCGGCGAGCGACTCTGGCGGATGCCGCTGCCGGCCGAGTACACCGAGCTGATCTCGACCCCGATCGCGGATTCGGTGAACTCCTCGAAGGGACCGGGGTCGATCACGGCCGCGCTGTTCCTCAAGGCGTTCGCGGGCGACGTGCCGTGGGCGCACCTGGACCTGTCCAGCATCGCCGAGTCCCCGGCCGACGCCCTCGAATACACCACCGGCGCCACCGGAGCCGGCGCCCGCCTGCTCACCACCTGGCTCACCAGCGACACCCCCACCGCCGGCATCGGCTGACCTACAGCAGCGACTGGTAAAGCTCTACGGTTTTGTTGGCGACGGCGTCCCAGCCGAAGTCGGCGATGGCGCGGGCGCGGCCGGCCTTGCCCATGGCTTCGGCCTTCGCGGGGTCGGCGACCAGGGCGTTGATGCCTTCGGCGAGCTCGCGTTCGAAGGTCGCGATGTCGTTCTCGTCATAGCCGACCAGCGTGCCGGTCACGCCGTCGACGACGACGTCAGGAATGCCGCCGACCGCGCTGGCGACGACGGCCGTCTCGCACGCCATCGCTTCCAGGTTGACGATGCCCAGCGGCTCGTAGACCGACGGGCAGCAGAACGCGAGCGCGTGCGTGAGAACCTGCCGGACCTCTTCACGCGGCAGCATCTCCGAGACGATGAACACACCGTCGCGGCTGGTCCGCAGCTCGTCGACCAGCGCGTCGGTCTCGGCCTTCAGCTCGGGAGTGTCGGCGGCGCCGGCGAGTAGCACGAGCTGCACCGACGGGTCCAGCTGCAGTCCGGCGCGGAGCAGGTGCGGGACGCCCTTCTGCCGGGTGATCCGGCCGACGAACGTCACGTACGGCCGGTTCAGATCGACGCCGAGCCGCTCGAGCACGTTCGTCGAGTGGTCCGGGTGGTAGAAGTCCGAGTCGATCCCGTTCGTGATGATGTGCACCTTGGCCGGGTCGATCGCCGGGTAGCTGGCGAGGATGTCATCGCGGGTAGCGTGGCTCACCGCGACAACCGCATCAGCAGCCTCGTACGCCGTACGCTCGGCCCAGCTCGACAAGCGGTAGCCGCCGCCGAGCTGCTCCGCCTTCCACGGCCGCAGCGGCTCCAATGAGTGCGCGGTGACCACGTGCGGTACGCCGTACAGGAGCTTCGCCCAGTGGCCGGCCATGTTCGCGTACCAGGTGTGGGAGTGCACGACCTCGGCCGACTCGACGCCGGCGGTCATCGTCAGGTCGGTGGAGAGGATCCGCAGGGCCGCGTTCGCGTGCGGCATCCGCGGGTCGTCCTCGGAGTGCGCGATCGCGCCCAGCCGTGGTTCGCCCATGCAGTGCACTTCGACGTCGAGCAGCCGGCGCAGCTCGCGCACCAGAAAGTCCACGTGCACCCCCGCCCCGCCGTACACGTCGGGTGGGAACTCACGTGTCAGTATCGCGACCTTCATGCTGCTGACCATAAAGCATTGGCAAAGCGAGGGCTGGCCGCCGCGGGGCGGCTGAGATCAGGGAAGGCGGAAGGTGTGGGGCGCCGTCCTCAGCTGACGTGGGTGGGGACCCAGAAGCGGAGTTTGCCGTGGCGTTCGTCTTCGAGTTCACCGCCGGCGGACTCGATGACGCGGCGGGAGGCATAGTTGTCGACGTCGCAGGTGACCAGGGCGGTGTCGATGCCGAGCCGGGCCGCCCAGGGGAGTGACTCGGTCAGCATCCGGGTCGCGTAGCCCTTGCGCTGGGCCGAGGGGCGGACGACGTAGCCGATGTGTCCGCCGAGTTCGTACAGCGCCGGAGTGAGGCTGTGCCGGATCGCGAGGCGGCCGAGCCACTCGTCGGCTTCGACGTACCAGAGCATCGTCTGGTGCACCAGATCCGGCGGCATCTCGGTCTCCGGCAGCGCCTCGGACCGGGCCGCCTCGACGAAGGCGGCGAACTCGCCCGGATCCTCCAGCTCCTCGCGGCTCCACTCCCGCCACGGCCCGCGCGCGCCCATCCACCGCTCTTCCGCCGGCCCCAACTCGTCCCATGCGTCGAGGAAGGAACGGTGAACGGCAGTAGTCGGTACGACGAGTTCGGGCATGGTCACAGTGTCCGACACTCGCAAGCGTCTTATGCAAAGCCCCGACCGAAGCTAAGGTGCGGACATGGCGAAGGCACCGAAGATCCTGGGAATCGTGCTGGCCGGCGGCGAGGGGAAGCGGCTGATGCCGCTGACGGCGGACCGGGCCAAACCGGCAGTGCCGTTCGGCGGGAGTTATCGCCTGATCGACTTCGTGCTGTCCAACCTGGTCAACGCGGGCATCCGCAGCTTGTGCGTACTCACGCAGTACAAGTCGCACTCGCTCGACCGGCACGTCACGATCACCTGGCGGATGTCGACGTTCCTGGGCAACTACGTCACCTGTGTGCCGGCCCAGCAGCGACTCGGCCCGCAGTGGTACCAGGGCAGTGCCGACGCGATCTACCAGTCGATGAATCTCATCAACGACGCAAAGCCCGACATCATCGTTGTGTTCGGCGCGGACCACGTGTACCGGATGGACGCCTCCCAGATGGTGCAGGCGCACATCGAGCGCGGCAACGGGGTGACCGTGGCCGGCATCCGGGTGCCGCGCGCCGAGGCGTCGGAGTTCGGCGTGATCAAGACCGCCGACGACGGGCACGCGATCGCGGAGTTCCTGGAGAAGCCGGCCGATCCACCGGGCCTGCCGGACTCCCCGGACGAGACGTTCGCCTCGATGGGTAACTACGTGTTCAGCGCCGACGTCCTGGTCGAGGCGCTCAAGAAGGACGCGGCCAACCCCGCCTCCCGGCACGACATGGGCGGCGACATCGTCCCGATGCTGGTTGCCGAGGGCAAGGCCGGCGTCTACGACTTCAAGGACAACGACGTACCGGGGGCGCTCGACCGGGACCGCTCGTACTGGCGCGACGTCGGTTCACTCGACTCGTACCACGAGGCGCACATGGACCTGGTCTCGATCCAGCCGGTCTTCAACCTCTACAACTCCGACTGGCCGATCTTCACCTCGCACCCGCAGCTGCCGGGCGCGAAGTTCACCGACAACGCGACCGTCGGTGAGTCGATCGTCTGCGCAGGCTCCATCATCAGCGGCGCGACCGTGGACCACTCGGTGATCGGCGCGAACGTGATCGTGCTGGCCGGCGCGAAGATCGAACGCGCGGTGATCATGGACAACTGCAAGATCGGCGCGAACGTCGTGCTCAAGAACGTGATCCTGGACAAGAACATCGAGCTCCCGGACAACACCGAGATCGGTGTCGATCCGGATCACGACCGCGAGCGCGGGTTCACCGTGTCCAAGGGCGGTGTCACGGTGCTCGGCAAGGGCCAGGTCATCAAGCCGTGACCGAGCTAGGGCCGCAACCGGCTGTCGAAGGCGTGGAGATCGGCTCCGAGGCCGAGTCGTACACGCTGGACAAGGCCGACCCCGGTCACCGGGACCTGTTCGACATCCCGCCGGTCGACGACGGGTACTACCCGGACGTCGCCTACTTCGCGGGCAACTCCCTCGGGCTTCGACCCAAGGCGACGCGCAGCGAGCTTCTCGAGGACCTCGACTCGTGGGCGGCGCTGGGTGTCGAGGGGCATCTCGAAGCGACGCGTCCCTGGCTCCCGTACCACGAGCTGCTCACCGGGCCGGCCGCTCGCCTCGTCGGCGCCTTGCCCAGCGAGACCGTGATCATGAATTCCCTCACGGTCAACCTGCATCTGCTGATGGTGTCGTTCTACCGCCCGACCGTGGACCGCTTCCGGATCGTGATCGAGGACTCGGCCTTCCCGTCCGACAGCTACGCCGTCCGGTCGCAGGCCCGCTTCCACGGCTTCGATCCCGACGACGCCGTCGTACGACTGAAGCCACGGGACGGTGAAGACTGCCTCCGTACGACGGATGTCCTCGCGCGCCTGACTCCGGATGTGGCCCTGGTCCTGCTCGGTGGGGTCAACTACCTGACCGGCCAGCTGATGGACATTCCGGCGATCACCGCAGCCGGTCACGAAGCTGGAGCGGTCGTCGGCTGGGATCTCGCGCACGCGGCCGGGAACGTGCCGTTGTCGCTGCACGAGTGGGACGTGGATTTCGCGGCCTGGTGTTCGTACAAGTACCTCAACTCCGGGCCGGGTGCGCTCGCCGGTGCCTTCGTGCACGAGCGGCATCTCGGCTCGACGGAGCTGCAGCGGTTCGAAGGTTGGTGGAGCACGGATGCGGCGACCCGGTTCGAGATGACGCCGGAGTCGAGGCCGCCCGCGTCGGCCGATGCCTGGCAGGTGTCGAACCCGCCGATCTTCTCGATGAGCCCGGTGCGGACGTCGCTGGAGCTGTTCGACAAGGTCGGCATCGGCGTACTCCGGGAACGCAGCATCCGGCTCACGGCGTACCTGGAACGCCTGCTCGCCGAATTCCTTCCCGGTCGCCCGTTGCAGCTGATCACGCCGAGCGATCCGGCTGAACGCGGTGCGCAACTCTCATTGCGCATCGGCGGAGACCGTACGGCGGGGGAGCTCGCCAAGGTGCTCCGATTCGAGTTCGGGGTGATCGCCGACGCGCGGGAGCCCGACGTACTGCGGCTTGCCCCTGTTCCGCTGTACTCGCTGTATCACGACTGCTGGCGGGCCGCTCGAGCGCTGGCCGAAGCCGTTCCGGAGGTCTCAGGATCTCCGGAGACCTCATGACGGAGTGTGGATGACTGAGCGTGTCGCCATTGTCGGAGCTGGGCTGACCGGGTCGCTGCTGGCCTGCTTCCTGGCGCGGCGGGGGTTGCCGGTGGCCCTGTACGAACGGCGCCCGGATCCGCGGGTGGCGCAGGTGGAGCGCGGGCGGTCGATCAACCTGGCGATCTCCGAGCGCGGGCTGGATGCGTTACGGCGGATCGGGCTGGTCGACGAGGTGATGCGCGACGCGTTGCCGATGAAGGGCCGGATGATCCACCCGGTTGAGGGTCCGCTGGACTTTCATCAGTACAGCGCTTCCGGTGAACGCGCGATCAACTCGATCAGTCGGGGTGTGCTCAACAACGCGTTGCTGGATGCGGCTGCGGCGGCGCCTGGGGTGGAGGTGTTCTTCGAGCATCGGCTGGTGGAGCTCGATTCGCAGGCCGGGTCGATGATCTTCGCGACTCCTACCGGCAAGGTGGAGGCGCGGGCGGACGTCGTACTGGGTGCTGATGGCGCTGGGTCCGCAGTACGGGGGCAGTTGCTGGCCGAGGGTGCCGTGGGGGAGGACGTCGACTTCTTGGATTACGGGTACAAGGAGTTGAGCATCCCTGCTGTGGACGGGGAGTTCGCGCTGGATCCGGGGGCGCTGCATATCTGGCCGCGGGGGACGTCGATGATGATCGCGTTGCCTAATCCGGATCGGTCGTTCACCTGCACGTTGTTCCGGCCGACCGGGTCGTTCGACGCGTTGTCGGATGCCGGGGCGATCGAGGCGCACTTCCGGTCGGAGTACCCGGATCTGTTGCCGTTGGCCCCTTCGTTGGTGGACGACTATCAGCACAATCCTGTCGGGGTGCTGGGGACCGTGCATACGTCGCCGTGGCAGGCGCATGGGCGGACTGCGCTGATCGGCGATGCGGCGCACGCGATCGTGCCGTTCTACGGGCAGGGCGCGAACTGTGCGTTCGAGGATGTGGTCGAGTTGGATCGCTGCCTGGACGACACCGCGGGGACGTGGGCGCGCGCGTTGCCACTCTTCGAGCACCGGCGGCGGGAGAACACCGAGGCGATCGCCGAGATGGCGCTGGCCAACTTCGTCGAGATGCGCGACAAGGTCGCCTCGCCGGTCTTCCGCCTCGGCAAACGCATCGAGCACGCACTCGAACGAGCCCTCCCCGGCCGCTACGTCTCCCGTTACGAACTAGTCTCCTTCTCCACCACCCCGTACGCCGAGGTTAGAGCCCGAGTCCACCGCCAACACCAGGCGCTGGCTGCCGGAGTGTTGTTAGGTGCGGCGGTCCTCGGAATCGCGGGCCGAATTGCCAGGAGAAGAAGATGACCTCGCTTTGGCGACCTGAACTGTTGACCGGGCAACCCAGTGAAGCAGGGCTGTTGCGGAACTTTGTGGGTGGGGAGTTCGTCAGCGGCGGCTCGACGTTTGCCAAGCTCTCGCCGGTGACGGGGGAGAAGATTTTTGATGTGTGTGAAGCCGATGAGGCGATTGTGGATGCGGCAGTGGGGGCTGCTCGGGCTGCGTTGACGGGGCCTTGGGGGCGGATGGGGGAGCAGGAGCGGGCGGGGGTGTTGCGGCGGGTTGCCGATGAGTTGGAGCGGCGGTTCGACGACCTGATCGCGGCAGAGGTCGGCGACACCGGCAAGTCGATCAGCCAGGCGCGGACGCTCGACATCCCGCGAGGAGCGGCCAACTTCCGGGCGTTTGCCGACTTCGCGACCACCACGCCGACCGAGTCGTATCCGATGGTGTTGCCCGACGGACGGCGCGCGTTGAATTACGCCGTACGGAAGCCTGCTGGTGTGGTGGCGATCATCGTGCCCTGGAATCTTCCGCTGCTGCTGCTCACCTGGAAGGTCGCCCCGGCGCTTGCCTGCGGCAACGCGGTCGTCGTCAAACCCTCCGAGGAGACGCCGTCCTCGGCGACCGTACTCGCCGAGGTGATGGCCGCGGCCGGCGTACCGGACGGTGTCTTCAACCTCGTGCACGGCTTCGGCCCGTCGTCGGCGGGGGAGTTCCTGACCAAGCATCCCGGCGTCGACGCGATCACGTTCACCGGCGAATCGTCCACCGGCAGCGCGATCGCGAAGGCCGCGGCCGACGGCGTAAAGGCCGTCTCCTTCGAACTCGGCGGCAAGAACGCGGGCCTCGTCTTCGCCGACGCCGACCTGGACGCAGCCGTCGAGGGATCGATCCGCTCGACCTTCACCAACGGCGGCCAGGTCTGCCTGTGCACCGAACGCCTCTACGTGCAACGGCCCGTCTTCGAAGAGTTCTCCGAGCGACTGGCCAAGCGCGCTAGCGAACTCACCTTCGGCTGGCCCGCCGACGAAGCAACGATGAACATGCCGCTGATCTCCAAACAGCACCGCGACAAGGTCCTCGGGTACTACGAGCTCGCGCGCTCCGAAGGTGGCACGGTGCTCGCGGGTGGCGGCGTACCGTCGTTCGGCGATGCCCGCGACGGTGGTTGCTATGTGCAGCCGACCGTCGTCACCGGCCTGCCCGCGGACGCCCGCACCAACACCGAGGAGATCTTCGGCCCGATCTGCCACATCGCCCCCTTCGACACCGAAGAGGAGGCGTTCGCCCTGGCCAACAACAGCCGCTACGGTCTCGCCGCGACCGTCTGGACCCGCGACGTCGGCCGCGCCCACCGGGCCGGCATCGCCCTCGACGTCGGCATCGTCTGGGTCAACACCTGGTTCCTCCGCGACCTCCGCACCCCCTTCGGCGGCATGAAGCTCTCCGGCCTCGGCCGCGAAGGCGGCACCCACTCCTTCCACTTCTACTCAGAGTTGACGAACGTCTGCGTTGAACTCTCATGAACCCAACCCGACAGGTTCCTGCGTCAGTGAGATTGGCGTCTAGGTGGCTGGTGTGAGACGAGGTGCTGCTCGGCAAGGCCCGCCCAGCCGATCCGCCCGACCTCGGCTCCGTCCGGAACCACTCACACTCACGCCCAGGCCCACCGACCGTATCGACCTGCCGTCGGAGGTCACACTTACCGGCTCGACTCGCTGTGCTCTTTCGACCTACCGGCCCGACTCACCGTCACCCCTCGACATACCGGCCCGACTCACCGTATTTCGACGAAAAAGTCGGCGAGTCGAACCGGGTGGTTGACTCGAACCGGCGAGTCGATCCGGCAAGTCGCGCGGGGTTCGGCGAGTCGAGCCGGGAGGTGTGGTGAGGAGCGCGAATCGAGCCGGTCGGCGCACAGAGACCGCCGAGGGCGGGATGTGGAAATCGGCCGGATTCACCGTGCAGCACGTTGCTGGACGCAGAGCGGCAGATTGCGCCCCAAAGCAGCGGCAAGGTGCACAAGACGGCTGGAGCGCTGCACCATCTCCTGGTCGTCTGAGGCGACGCGCCGGAGACTTGGCCGTGACGGCTGCAGGGTCTGAGTGCGTGGCGACGGGTGGTGGGCTGACCGGGCCTGATGGAGGATGTTGAGCATGAGTGGCGCGAAGGTGGTGGCGGGGAAGGCTGTGCCGCGGGGGAAGTTTCCGCATGTGAAGGTCGCGAACGGGTTCGCGTATGTCTCGGGGACCTCGTCGCGGCGGGCCGACAACACGATCGCGGGGGCTTCGGTCGACGAGTTCGGCACCACCACGCTGGACATCCGGGAGCAGACGCGGGCGGTGATCGAGAACATCCGGGACATCCTCGCCTCCGTCGGCGCCGGGCTGGAGGATGTGGTCAACCTGACGTCGTACCTGGTCAGCATGAACGACTTCGGCGGCTACAACGAGGTGTACGCGGAGTACTTCGACGAGACCGGACCGGCCCGTACGACGGTCGCCGTGCACCAGCTTCCGCATCCACAACTACTCATCGAGATTCAGGCTGTCGCGGCGATCCCGCAAGACACTGGAGAGGTGAAGTGATGGTCAACTTGAAGTCGACGAACTTTCCCGGCTGGATCGAGGAGAACAAGCACCTGCTGAAGCCGCCGGTCGGCAACAAGCAGATGTTCCCGACCGGCGACGACTTCATCACGATGGTGGTCGGCGGGCCGAACTCGCGCAACGACTTCCACGTCGATCCGTACGAGGAGTTCTTCTACCAGATCAAGGGCACCATGCACGTCGACGTGATGACCGACGACGGGCCGGCCCGGGTCGACATCAACGAGGGCGAGATGTGGGTGCTGCCACGGAACATGCCGCACTCGCCGCAGCGCGACGCGGACTCGATCGGCCTGGTGATCGAGCGGGTCCGCGAACAGGGCACGCTGGAGAAGTTCCGTTGGTACTGCGCGAACTGCAACGGCATCGTGCACGAGGTCGAGCTGCAGGTGAACGACATCGTCGAAGACCTGCCGCCGGTCTTCAAGGCCTTCTACGACAGCGAAGAAGCCCGCACCTGCCCCACCTGCGGCACCCTCCACCCAGGCAAGGCCGGATGATCCCGTACTACGGGGTGGGCGGCACGTACTGCGCGATGGCGGGCCGCCTGCGCGAGGTGCTGAGCAGCTCGCCGTACTGCGCGGTGGCCGGTCGCCTGCGCGGGGTGCCGAGCCTCTCGCCGTACGCCGGATGGCCGGTCACGTGACGAACCCGGTCGTCGACGTCCACACTCACCTTGTCCCCAAGGGATGGCCCGATCTCGCCGTCGCCTGTGGTGGGGGTGATTGGCCGTGGTTGCGGATCGACTCCGAGCGGGCGGCGATGATCATGGTCGGGGAGACGGAGTTCCGGCCGATCGGTCCGCAGACCTGGGATCCGGCGATCCGGCGTACAGATATGGATGCCGACGGCATCGATCTCCAAGTGGTCTCGCCGACCCCGGTCTTCTTCGCCTACGAGCGGCCCGCCGACCAGGCGATCAAGGTCTCCAGGATCTTCAACGACCTGACCCTGGAGACGCTTGCCGGGGACAACAGGTTGATCCCGTTCTGCCAGGTGCCGCTGCAGGACCCGGACGCCGCCTGCGCCGAACTCGACCGCTGTCTCGCGGCCGGTCACCAAGGCGTCGAGATCGGTAACCACGTCGGCGATCGCGACCTCGACGACGCCGGGATCGTTGCCTTCCTCAAGCATTGTGCCGAGGTCGGCGCGCCGGTTCTCGTGCATCCGTGGGACATGCCCGGCGGTCCGCGGCTGAACCGCTGGATGGCGCGCTGGCTGACCGGAATGCCCGGCGAGACGCATTTGTCGCTGCTGGCAATGATCCTGGGCGGCGCGTTCGACCAACTGCCCGAGTCGCTGCGGATCTGCTTCGCCCACGGTGGTGGGAGTTTCGCGTTCTGGCTCGGGCGCGTCGAGAACGCCTGGCAGCGCCGCGGCGACGTCGTCCGCGGCAAGTCCGAACACTCGCCGAGCCACTACCTGAACAGGTTTTTCGTCGATACGGTGGTGTTCGAAGAGCCTGCCTTGCGGCTGCTGGTCGATACTCTGGGAGAAGACCAACTGATTCTCGGCAGTGATTACCCTTATCCGCTGGGCGAACGGCCGGTCGGTGAAGTGGTTCGGAAGGCCGGCTTCCTGTCCGACGGACAGCAACAGAAACTGCTGTCCACAAACGCACACCGTTACCTGGGCAGACCTCACTAAGGAGGTCCGAAGTGAGCGAGAACCGTTCCGTGCTGTCCCGCGAGGCGCGGGAGCCCGACAAACTGCTCCGGTACGGCGATCATCCGGACCAGGTGATGGACGTCTGGGAGGCCAAGTCGTACCGGCCGCTGGTGGTGTTCATCCATGGCGGGTTCTGGCGCCCGGAATACGACCGGACGCACGCCCGGCCGCTCGGTGAAGCGCTTGCCGACGAGGGGTGGCCGGTGGCTTCGCTGGAGTACAGGAGGGAGCCGGGGCAGCCTGATCTGACAACCAGCGACGTGCGGACGGCGCTGGATCGGTTGCCGGATCTGCTGGATGTGCACGCCGGATTCGTGTTGATCGGGCATTCGGCGGGCGGGCACCTGGCGTTGTGGGCCGCGGCGACGTTGAACCCGGTGCGGTTGCGGGGGACGGTCGCGCTGGCTCCGGTGGCGGATCTGTTGCTGGCGGATCGGCTGGGGCTGGACGACGGCGCAGTACAGGATTTCGTCGGGAGCGGCGTACGCAACGATCTCGATCCGGTGCATCTGCCGGCGCCGATCATGCCGGTGTCGATGGTGCATGGGACGGCCGATCTGCGAGTGCCGATCACAGTCGCTGAGTCTTATTTGAACGCGCATCCGACTGCTCGGTTGGTGCGCATCGAAGGAGCTGGGCACTACGAGGTGATCGATCCGCTGACCGAGGCGTGGCATCTGGTGACGGCGGAGCTGACGAGGTTTTCCGGGTGACCTTCGACCCGTACGCCGTGATGGCGGGCGATCCGTGGTCTGCGGGCAACCCCGACGGGTATATCGACCTCGGTACGGCGGAGAACCGGCTCGTCTTCGATCTCCTCGAACCGAAGCTCACCGCGCCTCGCCGGGTGACGGCCGAGGACACCTGGTACCAGGATCGGGCGGGCTCTCTCTCATTGCGCGTGGAGCTGGCGCGGTTCCTGACCGGGTTGCAGAAGTCCGAGGTGGACCCGGCTGACCTCGTGGTTCTGGCGGGCGCCGGTCCTGCTCTGGAAATCCTTGCGTTCGCGCTCTGCGACCCGGGTGACGGCATCGTCGTACCGGCTCCGTATTTCGCCGGTGTGGACTTCGCCTTCTCGGCCCGGGCCGGAGCGGAGATCGTCCCGGCCTGGCCTGAACTAAGCCTTGAACTAACCGCTGACAGCGTAGAGCGGGCGATCGTCGAGGCGGACCGCCCGGTGCGGGCCGTCGCGTTGGTGTCGCCGAACAACCCGCTCGGACAGACCTACGACGAGACGACGCTGCGGGCGGTGGGTGAGGTGACGGCGAGACACGGGCTGCACCTCATCGCGGACGAGATCTACGCAGGATCCGTGTATTCCGGGGACTTCGTGAGCACCACCCGGCTGGTCTCGTCGGTGCTTCCGGCGGACCGGCTGCACGTGGTCTGGGGATTCGCGAAGGACTTCGGGCTGAGCGGGTTCCGGGTCGGCGTACTCCAGACCCGCAATCCCGAGATCCGGGCGATCGCCGAACGCCTCGGTCGCCTGGCGAACCCCTCGAGCGACACCCAGGCCGTACTCCGTGATCTGCTCGCCGACACGGAGTGGACCGAAGCGTTCCTGGCCGAATCCCGGATTCGCCTGGCGACGGCGTACCGGCGTACGACGGAAGCTCTCGACGCGGCCGGCATCCCCTACCTCCCAGCCACCGCCGGCCTGTTCCTCTACCTCGACCTCCGCGGCTTCCTCCCAGAACCAACCTTCGAAGCCGAACGCACCCTAGCCACCCGCATCTTCACCGAAGCCCGCCTCCACCTCGCCCCAGGCGCCGCCTTCCACACCCCCCTCCCCGGCTACTACCGCCTCTGCTTCGCCACGGACCCGGCCGCGGTGAGCACAGCCATCGCGCGACTCAGCGCACGGTTGTGAGCACCATCCACCGCAGCCGCGCCTCGATCGTCTTGAAGTCGTAGTCCTGAGCAACGTCCGGCGCCCCTTCGTCGATCGGGACCTGGACACCACCCTGCGGGCACGAAAAGTCGTCGGTGATGTCACCGGCGACTGTGAACGTGCTCAGCAGCCGACCGGTTCTGGTCTCGTACACGCGGAACAGATGGGTCGCCGGATAGACCTTGCTGGTGCCGAAGTCCCAACGGCAGGTGGCGATCGGTTTGGTACCGGTCTGGCGCAGGCCGGTCTTGCAGACGGACAGCTGGGATCCCGTGGAGTTGTCTTCACCCGGCTTACCCACCGGCGCCCGCCAGGCCGCCGGAAGGTAGTAGCTCTTGAAAGGCTCGGTGTAGAGCTTGCGGTCGAACTTCGCAAACCCAGCGGCAACAAGATGCGGCCCCTTGCCCTTGTACGGCGGTGCGTCGGGATTCGGCATCGGCGGATCCACCGTGCATGGATGACCGCCCATCGCACTGGGGCTGACAGACGGAGCCGAGCTGGGCCCCGACGATGCCGTAGTGCCCGCACTCGGCGACTCGGATGCCTCCGGCTTGTCCCCCGAGCACCCGGCCATCCCAGCTAGCAACCCGATCAGCAGCACCCCAACGGCCCGGCTACCCATACTGCGACCTTACCGACGCCGGCCGGTCGACCACCCAGGCATGGCCGGATGCTGTCAGGGCTCAGGGGAAGCGTTTGGCGGCGGTCAGGAGGCCGTCGGAGACGGGGAGGAGGGCGGAGACGAGGTTGTCGTCGTCCCGGATGGCGCGGATGACGTCGCGGATGGCGGTGGTGTCGGGGTCGCGGTGGGCGGGGTCGGCGACCCGGCCGTGGCCGAGGGCGCTGGCGAAGGCGACGACGCCGCCGGGGCGGAGCAGGCGCAGGGCCTCGTGCAGGTACGCCGTGTACTCGCGCTTGTCGGCGTCGCAGAAGACCAGGTCGTAGTGGCCGTCGGTGAGCCGGGTGACGACGTCGAGCGCGGAGCCCGCGATCAGCCGGAACCGGTTGGACGGTACGCCGGCGTCCAGGAAGGTCTTGCGGGCCAGCCGCTGGTTCTCGGCGTCGATGTCGACCGTCGTCAGGGTGCCGTCCGGGCGCATCCCGCGGAGCAGTGCCAGGCCGGAGACGCCGGTCCCGGTGCCGATCTCCACCACTGCTTTGGCACCCACCGCGGCCGCGAGCAGGCTCAGCGCGGAGGCGGCGCCGGGACCGATCGGGAACACGCCGCTGTCCGCGGCGCTCGCCCGTGCACCGGTGACGACCTCGTTCTCACCGGTGTAGTCCTCGGCGTAGGCCCAGGACGTGGGGTCGATGCCCGTGGCGATGATGCCCTCCCTGATCGGTGTCGCTGCTGACCCGAAGCCTAGCGTCCCCGGGTCCCGGTTCAGCGTCTCCCGCGCAGGCATTGCGCACTCTTGCTCGTAACTTCGGCGGTTGAGCAGATATGATCTTCCTCGACAGGCAAAGTTGACCCGTCAGGAGAGGGAGGTGCGGGGTGTCAGGACCGGATGACGTCGATCCCGGCTTCCTTGAAGACGGCCAGCTGGGACTCGTCGGCCTGCGCGTCGGTGACGAGCGTGTCGATCTCGGTCAGCTCGCAGATCCGGGCGAACGCGCGCTGGCCGAGCTTGGACGAGTCGGCCACCACGACCACCTTGGCGGCCCGGCTGACGATCAGCTGGTTGATGTTCGCCTCGCCCTCGTGGTGGGCGGTGGCACCGGTCTCGTCGATCCCGTCGACGCCGATGAAGGCGATGTCCAGCGACAGGTCGGCCAGGATCCGGTGCGACAGCGGGCCGATCATCTCGTACGACTGCGGCCGGGCCACGCCGCCGGTCAGCACCATCTTGACGTGCGGCCGGACGATCAGCTCGTTGGCGATGTTCAGTGCGTTGGTGACGAGCGTGAAGGCCGGCTCGCCGTGCTCGGCGGACAGCTCCGGCCGGGTCGCCAGCGTGCGCGCCACCTCGGAGATGGTGGTGCCGCCGTTCATCCCGATCACCATGCCGCGCCGGACCAGAGTGGCCGCGGCCTGCGCAATGCGCTGCTTCTCCGACGCGAAACGCGCAGTCTTGTAGCGCAGCGGAAGGTCGTAGGAGACCGCGTTGGCGACGGCGCCGCCGCGGGTCCGGGTGAGCAGCTGCTGCTTGCCGAGGTGGTCGAGATCGCGCCGGATCGTCGCCGCCGAGACGTGCAACTGCTCGGCGAGCTCGTCGACATCGATGGCGCCCTTTTCCGCGAGCGACTCGAGCAACGTGTTCAGCCGTTCATAACGCTTCACCCGGGGGTCCTCCTCAAACAGCACACAATCGGTCAGCCGGACGGCTGCCGGTTGGCACCATTCGATCACGTTCGAGCAGTTTCGACCATTACAAGTCCGGAGAAGACATGACAGATACGTCATTTGTGCGCGATACGCCGTATGTGAGTACCGAAATCGCCACCCAGCCGGTTCTCTGGCGGCAGGTCGCGGACGGTTACGCGCAGTACGGTGACGCGTTGCCCAAGCCCGGACAGCGGGTTGCCGCCGTCGGCTGCGGCACCTCGTGGTTCATGGCGATGGCGTACGCAGCATTGCGCGAAGACCTCGGCCTGGGCGAGACCGACGCGTTCGCCGGCTCGGAGTTCCCGGCCGGGCGCTCGTACGACGCGGTGGTGGTGATCAGCCGCTCGGGGACGACCACCGAGATCCTCGACCTGGTCCGTACCACCGATCTGCCGACGATCGCGATCACCGCGACCCAGGGCTCGCCGATCGTGGAGCTGGCCGACCACACGATCATGCTCGACTTCGCCGACGAGCAGTCCGTCGTACAGACCCGGTTCGCCACCACGACGCTGGCGCTGCTGCGCGCGTCGCTCGGCGAGGACCTGTCGAAGGCGGCCGCCGATGCCGAGAAGGCGCTGACGTACGACGTGGACGACCTGGCGAAACTGGAGCAGGTCACGTACGTCGGGACGCGGTGGACCGTCGGACTCGCGCACGAGGCCGGTCTGAAGCAGCGCGAGGCGGCGTCGGCGTGGACCGAGGCGTACCCGGCGATGGACTACCGGCACGGCCCGATCGCGATCGCCCAGCCCGGCCGCGGCGTGTGGATCTTCGGCGAGGCCCCGGCCGGTCTGCTCGACGACGTGGCGGCCACCGGCGCCACGATCGTGCACCACCCGGACCTCGACCCGATGGCGTCCCTGGTGGTCGCCCAGCGGGTCGCCGTCGCCAAGTCCCTCGCGCTCGGCCTCAACCCGGACCAGCCGCGCAGCCTCAGCCGCTCGGTCATCCTTGACTAGGAGCTGGCAACTGCTGCGGGATGACTGCGGCTGAGCAGACCGAGCCCCGAAGCAGCGATCAAGCCAGCTGCTACGAGTAGGAGGGCGGCGTGGGTGCCGACGACAGGCACCAGTACGCCGCCCGCTGCTTGACCAATGGCGGCAGTGCCTACCCGGAGGCTGGCTGCTGTGGTGCTGACGCGGCCCTGCAGCTCTAGTGGGCTGTACTGCTGACGCGCGGCGAACATGGCCGGAAGCATCGGACCTTCGACGAGGCCGGTGGCTAGCGCGAGCACCAAGAGGACCACGAGACTGCCGGCGAGCGTCCACGACGCCATGGCCAGGCCGTACGCGGCCACGGCGGCGATCACGACCAACTCAGGACGCCAACGGCTCTGCCAGCGCCCGAGCAGTACGGCGGTCGTGACGCTGCCGATCTCGAGTGCTGTCCACAGGTACCCGGCTGCAGCTCGCGATGCGCCCAGGGACTGCATGTGCAGCGGCAGTGTGATCAGGAGGAAGCCTGTCGCTCCCATGACGGCTGTGGAGGTCAGGGTCGATGCGCGGAGCCGAGGACTGCGGGCCAGATGCGACAGGCCGCCGAGGACCGAGGCAAGCAACGGCTGACGGTCCTTCGGTGCGACAGCCGGTGGCAGTGCGGGCAGCCGGCTGATGACGAGAATGCTGGTGATCGCAGTGACCACGATGACAGCACCTGCCGCTTCGACGGACACTGCTGCCGCGATGGTGGCCGCAGCTGCCGGGCCTGCGATGGTCGCCGCGCCGAAGCTGGCCGCCTCCAACGAGTTGGCGCCCGCCAGGAGCGGTTGCGGTACGAGACTCGGGAGCATGCTGGTGAAACCGCCGCTCACCAGCGGCAGCGTCGTACCGGCTACGGCGGCCAGTGCCGGGGTGATCCAGTGCGGTCCGTGTCCGGTGACGGCTAGCAGGCCTAGCATCACCGCGGCGACGAGGACTTGGTTCAGTGCGATCGCCGCACGGCGGTGATGGGTGCGGTCGAGCCATGCACCGAGCAGGGGACCTGTCGCGATCGCCGGAAGCGCGTAGGCCGCTCCGGTCAGCCCCGCGAGTCCAGGGCTGTCTGTGCGCTCCAGGACGAGCAGGACGATCGTGAACACGACCATCTCGGCGCCGAGGCGCGCGAGCGTCGCGGCTCCGTAGTACGCGGCCATACCTTTGGTGGAGAGCAGCTCGTGCATCGAGATTCTCCGTAACGCATAGATGGTTGTTACGCGTTACGCTAGCAAAGGCGTTACGATCGGTCGAGTGGAAAGCTTGCAGACCCCGGACCGGCTGATCCAGCTGGCCGTCGACCTGGTCAACACCCGCACGATGGACCCGGAGCAACTGACCTCGACTACAGCGCTGAGCCGGTTCCTGCTGGAGCACGGTGAGCCCACCGCCGAGGTCGACGAAGCGGATCTCGCAGCGGTCAAGGCTGTTCGCGAGCGATTGCGGCCGGTCTTCCATGCCGAGCCGGGCGAAGCGGCCCGGATCCTCAACGCACTGCTCGCCGAGTACGCCGTACGGCCGTATCTGTCGGATCATGACGGCGCGTCCTGGCATCTGCATGTCGCGAAGCCCGGGGCGAGCTGGGCCGAATGGCTCGCCGCCGGTACTGCGCTCGGCCTGGCCGGATTCGCCGCCGGGCACGGGTTCCAGGCGATCGATACCTGCGCTGCGCCCGACTGCGAGCGGGTCTTCGTCAACCCGGCCGAACGCCGGCCGCGCCGGTTCTGCACCCCGACGTGCTCCAGCCGGACCCGCGTCGCGTCGTACCGCGCTCGGCAATCTCACCCGAACGCTAGGCAATCTCTCAGGAAACAGTTCTAGGATCCTCGGAGATCCGGAGTTCTCCGGGCGGAGGAGGAGCGGCGCGTGAGTCACACCGTGGTGGCAGAGCTGGTGGCGAACGTCCAGACGATCATCGCCAAGGCCGGGGACACGGTGGGTCCGGAGGACACCCTCGTCATCCTCGAGTCGATGAAGATGGAGATCCCGGTGCTGGCCGAAGTGGCCGGCACCATCCTCGAGCTGAAGGTCTCCGAGGGCGAAGTCGTCCGCGACGGCGACCCGATCGCCGTGATCGAAGAGAACTAGCGGTGTGTCTCGTGGACAGCTTGGCACCGGCGGCGCCCAGGCGGGCACCTCGCGGCGGCGGAGGAAAGGGCACGATGGAAAAGCATCGAGCCCTGTCCTCCGCCTTGCGATGCACCCACCTGGACACCGCCGGCACTCAAGCTCTCCACGAGACACACCGCTGGCGTTCAACCGAAATGGCCGCTCATACGTCTTGTACTACGAGGAACACCGCGGGGCCGGGGAACTTCCCGGTTGCGGGGGCCGTTGACTCGTCGTACTGGCATCCCAGGGTCCGACCAGGGTGTACCCGACGTGCGAAGAGGACGGTGAACGCGGCACCATGGTGTTCTCACTCGTTGCCGAGCGGACCCAGGGAGGTGTTGTCGTGAAGCCGATCGACACCTCCGTGGCGCCGGCTCCCCAGCCCCAGCCCGTGGTCGAGACGCTGCCCTCCTGGGACGAGATCGTCCGGACGCACTCCGCCCGCGTGTACCGGCTGGCCTACCGGCTGACCGGTAACAAGCACGACGCCGAGGACCTGACCCAGGAAGTGTTCGTCCGGGTCTTCCGCTCGCTGTCGTCGTACACACCGGGCACGTTCGAGGGCTGGCTCTACCGGATCACCACCAACCTCTTCCTGGACGGCGCCCGCCGCCGGCAGCGGATCCGTTTCGACGGGCTGCCGGACGACGCGCACGACCGGCTGCCGTCCAAGGGCTCGGGCCCGGCCGAGAAGCTGGACTCCGACCTGTTCGACCACGATGTGCAGGGCGCACTGGACGCGCTGCCGGAGGACTTCCGGGCAGCCGTCGTGCTCTGCGACATCGAGGGCATGACGTACGACGAGATCGCCGATGTGCTGGACGTGAAGCTGGGGACCGTCCGGAGCCGGATCCACCGAGGCCGTTCGATGCTGCGCAAACACCTCGAGCACCGCGCGCCTCGCGAAGGTCAGACCCGTGTCAGTGGCCCGTCCGCCGACGGACCGTCACTCGCCGGAGGTGACGACCGGTGACGCTGCAACATCCCCTGGACAAGCTGAGCGCCGTCGTGGACGGCGAGCTGGACCACGACTCGCGGGACAAGGTCCTGAGTCACCTGGTCAGCTGTGAGACCTGCCGTAGTGAGGTCGACGCCCAGCGTCGGCTCAAGGGGCGCCTGGCCGCAGCCGCTCCGATGGAGCCGTCCAGCGACCTGATGCAGCGACTGCTGGGTGTGCCGTCGTTCTCGACCGAGCCGCGCGAAGAGGTGCGGCCGGTGGTGACGCCGGTGGTCTCCCTGTTCCCGCAGCGCTCGGCGTTCCCGGCTGCCCGCACCGGTGCGACCCGGCCGGGCTCCCGAGTCAGCCGCGCCCGCCGGCGTACCGGCGTACTGGGTGCGGCCGGTTCTGCTGCCGCAGTGGCTTCACTGCTCGGTACTGCGTTCGTGCTCGGCGACCCGGCGCGCACCGAGCGGCCGCCGGTGCTGCAGCCGCCAGTGGCGAGCTTCTCGGCCGACCATGCCGCTGCGACCAACGGCACGCCGTTCACCGACCCGGTCGCCATGCTGAACTCCTTCAACGGGACGGGGTACGCAGGGCTGAGCCCGACGCTCCAGCCGGTGGCCCTCGCGGGACGCTGAGCAGTGAGCCTCTCCCGGCTCGCCGTCCTGGTCAGCACCGCACTGATCGGCTTCGGCCTGCCTATGCCCGCAGCCGTCGCCGCACCGCGTGAAGACTCACCGACCGCGGTCAACTGGCTGGAACGCGCTGCCGCTGCACCCGACAACGTGTCGTACCACGGCACGCAGATCATCACCTCCTGGGGACCGGCCGGGGCGAGCTCGGCGATGCTCGACATCGTCCATGCGGCCTCGCAGGGGTCGGAGATCTCAGTAGTCGGCTCTGGTTCCTCACCAGGCGCGAAGGCGTTCGTGCAGCGAGCCAGTCACACAGTGGGGCCCACTGTGGATGGTGGGCCGCTAGCGCTGCTCAAAGCGACGTACGAGCTGACCTACAAGTGCTGCACGGACACCATCGGGCGGTCCGCAGTACTGGTTGAAGCGCTGCGTGGTGACAAGACACTGGCGGCGCGCTTCTGGATCGACAAGGCGACCGGCTTGCTCCTGCAGCGGCAGTTGTTCAGCCCGGACGGCAAGACGATGGTCCGGGCGACTGTGTTCACCGATCTGGAGATCGAGGACTCCGAGTTCCTCGGGCACCTGCCGCCGATGGCTCCAAGTGGGGTTGAGGCGATTGGGATGAGCAAAGTCGACAGCCTTCGGTCCGAGGGGTGGACGTGCGCCGCGTCGCTTCCGTCCGACCTGCAGTTGTACGACGTACATCAGGACACCTCGTCGAAGTCGCTGCAGTTCTCGTACTCCGACGGGTTGTTCAACGTCTCGCTGTTCGAGCAGCGCGGAGAGCTGGATCCTGCTGCACTGGTTGGCTACACAGCGATCAAGACGGACGAGGGGGCACAGGTCTACCAGCGCTACGGGATGCCGTCGTACGCGATGTGGTCGTCCAACGGGATCGTGTACACGCTGGTCGGGGATCTGCCGTACGACCAGTTGACTCGGGTGGTCGCGGCCTTCCCGCATCAGCCGCCACCTACTGTGACGGCGGTCGAACGGATGGGTACCGGACTGGCCAAAATGGCGAAGTGGCTCACGCCGATGGGTGCGCTCTCCTGGAAGCTGGGATAATCAATTCTGGGAGTACCTACCGGAACCCCGACCGAACCAACCACGACGTGAGGCGGCCACCGTGAACTGGGATGACGCCGAACCGACAGTCCGTACGCCGATCGACCCGGCCGACCCGGAACCCACCCGCGTCCTGCCCCCCGAACGGCCGACCGCGGGCCCTGTCGTACCCCCCACCCCACCCACCAGTACGCCGGCGCCCGCTTCTTCTGGTGCTCCTCTGCCGAGTCCGGGAGGCAGTGCGCCGTATCGGCAGGCGCCGGCTCGGTCGGTGACTCAGCGGAGCTTCGGGCGGCCGGAGCCGCTGGAGAGTGGCGGGTTCCGCCCGGCGTACCAGGGACAGGCCTGGCCGACCCGGCAACCGACGTACACCCCGCCTCCGCCGCTCGACTGGCACCAGCAGCAGGCCCGGGCGTACACCCCGGCGCCGCCGCCGAAGGGCAACCGCACCATCCTGATCGCCGCCATCGTCGCGCTGATCGTCGGCCTGATCGCCGGCACCGGCGCCGCGGTGACCGTCGTCGCGCTGGACAACAACGGCCCGATCGACGACCCGAGTGGCCCCGCGATCGGCGTCGGCACCGACCCGAAGATCCGCACCGGCTCCGTCTCGGCGGTCGCGGCGACGCTGCTGCCGAGCGTCGTCCAGCTGAATGTCGAGGGCGAGGACAACTCGGCCGCCACCGGCTCCGGGTTCGCGATCGACACCGCCGGACACATTCTCACCAACAACCACGTCGTCGCGGCCGCCGCGAAGGGCGGCTCGATCCAGGTGGTGACGCAGAGCGGCAAGACGGCGACCGCCCGGCTCGTCGGCCGCTCCCCGGCGTACGACCTGGCCGTGGTCCAGGTGAACGGGCTGGACGCGCCGTCGGTGCAGTTCGGCCAGTCGGAGCAGGCGATCGTCGGGCAGGACGTCGTCGCGATCGGTTCGCCGCTCGGGCTCGCCGGGACGGTCACTTCCGGGATCGTCTCGGCGAAGAACCGTCCGGTCACGGCCGGCGGCGAGGGCGAGATCTCGTACATCAGCGCGTTGCAGACCGACGCGGCGATCAACCCGGGCAACTCGGGCGGGCCGCTGGTCGACATGAACGCGAAGGTGATCGGGATCAACTCGGCGATCGCGACCGTTCGTGGTGCCGAGGAAGGCCAAAGCGGGAGTATCGGGCTGGGCTTCGCGATCCCGATCGACCAGGCACGGCGTACTGCGCAGCAGCTGATCGAGTCCGGGAAGGCGTTCTACCCGGTGATCGGCGCGAACGTGGACATGAACTTCGAGGGCGGCGCGCGGGTCACCGACGTGACCGCCGCCTCGCCCGCGTCCCGGGTCGGGCTGCGGACCGGCGATGTGATCACCAAGATCAACAGCCAGGCGGTGGACAGCGCGGAAGCCCTGATCGTGGCGATCCGCACCCATCGCCCCGGCGAGACCGTCCGGCTGGAGTTCGAACGCGGCGGCAAACCCCGCCAGGTCACCGTCACCCTGGGCCAGCAGACGGGCTGACCTGGGAGCGGCGTACGGGCTGGGCCGGGGGACGGGCTGACCGGGTGCGGGCTACGCTGTCCGCGGTGCATCTGTCGGTAGTGGGAGAGGTGGGGACATGTTCGGCGTGGGGCCACTCGAGCTCGTCGTGATCGCGATCGTCGCCGTGCTCGTCTTCGGCCCTGACCGGCTGCCGGAGTTCGCCCGGACGGCGGGCCGGCTGCTGCGGCAGGTCCGGCAGATGGTCAACAACGCGCAGAACGATCTCCGCAACGAGCTCGGCCCGGAGTTCGCCGACCTGGATGTCCGCGATCTCAACCCGCGCAGCTTCGTCCGCAAGCACCTGCTCGAGGGCATGGACGACGACGACTTCGACAAGCCCGTCTCGTCCATGGACCTGGCCACCCCCGAGCGCCTCCCGGCCGGCCAACGAGCCCCCTACGACCCCGAGTCGACCTAACCTCCGGCCAGCTGCACGTGCCAGGGCTGTACTCGCACCTGCAGTAGACCCCGTACTACGGATTGGTCGTCCTCGTGCGCCATCCGCACGTACGTCGCCGCGTCGGCAGGCTCCGGGACCTGGATGACCGTCATGCCAGTAGCCATCCCCGGCAGATCGATCGGACCTGCGGCGACCAGCACCCCTTCCTTCTCCAGCCGCTGCAGGAACGCGACATGCTCGGCGAAGTCAGGCTGGGCAAAGATCGATTCACCATCAGGCAACGCCGGCCCCTCGGTGTGGAGCAGCGCTAGCCAGAGGGGACCTTCGCCTCGTAGTACGGGAGTTTCGCCTGAGGCGAGATCCGCGTAACCCGCCAGCACGTGCGGCCAGCCGCGGTTGTACTCCGCGCGCGCAGCAACCGGATCGGTGAAGCGCTCCCAGCCCCGATGTTCGAGCGTGACGAGCACCTGATCGCCAGGCAGTTCGGCGAACGTCACCTCGACCTCGCTCGCCTTCGCCGGATCCGACCCGGGATGCCAGGTGATCCTGAGCCGGCTCGGCGGATCCCAGTCGAGCACCTCGCCCCACACCGCCTCGTCGCCCTCCGGCCCGCGTTCGACCAGCCGCTCCCCGGCGAAGGCAACGGTGGCGTCTTTGCCGTACACGCTGTGCACCCCCATCGGCCACCAAGCCCCGACCTCGGCGGTAAACACCTCGAACGCCGAAGCAGCCGCACCCCGAACCACCACCTGCCGCCGAATCGGCACCAACTCACCCATCAGCAGACTCCTTCTCCTGGTCCTACTCCTCGCCGACCTGACCTTCTTTTTCCGCAACCCGGTCGGCGAACGCAGCCAGAGTTTGATCCCAGGCCCCGACCAGCCACTGCTGCAGAGTGGTAAAACCCTCGGGCGCCAGCGCGTACAAATTGCGCGTCCCGACACTCTGATGCACGACCAGCCCAGCGCCCTCCAGCACCCGCAGATGCTTGCTCACCCCCGGCCGCCCCACCGGCAGCTCCTCTGCCAACTCACCGACCGGCATCGCCCCACGCCGCAACCGCTCGACGATCTGCCGCCGGGTCCGATCACCCAACGCGTCGAGCACCTCATCAACCGCCACTTGGTTACTCATCAGCAACCGTTACTCTAGAGCAACCATTCCGCGAACGCTAGAGGTCACTCGCGAGAAGGTCGTAGGTCACTCGATCGTCCTGGTGGGTCGCGAGACGGAAGGCTTCGCGCTCGCTGCCGACGTACCGGAAGCCGGCCGACTCCGCGACCTTGCGGGCAGCCTTGTTGGTCGCTGCCGTCCGGATCACCAGCCGAGTACCGCCAAAACCACCTTCGCTCGACGCCCCGAAGTACCAGCTAGTCATGCACCGGAGGGCTTCGTTCATCACACCGCGGCCCTGGGCGTCGGGGTGCATCCAGTAGCCGAGTTCGCCGTCACCGTCGCCGCCAAGGTTGAACAGCGTCAGATTGCCGAGCCCGAGATCGGTCGACACGTCCGCGACGCACCAGTTGAGTCGCCGGCCCGCGGCGGCCTGCTCGTCCATGTCCGTCAACCACCAGCGAGCGTCGTCGGCGGTGAACGGTTGCGGGATGAACGGCAGGAAGTGCGCGGTCGCGTGGTTGGTCCGCGCGGCGCTGATCCGGTCGGCCTCGTCGTCCCGCCACATCCGCAACCTGACCCGCGCCGTCTCAAGCACCGGAACCTCCAACCACCGTTGCCGCGCTTCACGCCGATCGCCAGGCAGGATCCATCCGGTCCAGGCATCCGTACGCCGCCCAGCCACCTCCGCCAACCCAGGAATCATCGGCCCCGACCGGAACCCGCAAGCCCAAGCAACCCGCCGAGACGGCCAGTTCCCCACGGCAGCCCACCAATGGATGACGCGGAACCCGCACTCCTCGAATCCGAACGCCAACGCCAACCGCACCGCCCGCGCGGCAACTCCTGCACCACGAGCCCACCGGGCCAATCCGTAGTGCACACTCGCGTTGCCCATCGCATCAGGAACCAGCCCGACCGACCCGGCGTACCGGCCTTGGTACTCGATCACGAACACGAGTTGCGTGCCCGCTGCCCAAGCCTCGGCGATGCCGAAGCCCATCCAGTTCCGCGCATCATCGGCACCGAACGAACCCCCCGGCTCCTCGGTATACCGCTCAACAGCACCAGGCAGATCGGTGTCGAGAGGCGCCCGCAGGCTCACCACACCATCGCTCAGAACGGGAGTTTCGGCGGGAAAGGTCACCCGCCGAAGTCAACACCAAGGAACCGGTCAGCGGCCGACGGGGGAGAGGCCTAGTTGGCGGCCGAGGAGGCCTCGGGGTTTGCCGCCTAGGCGGGTGGCGATCTGGTCGAGGACCTGGGCGGCCGGGGTTTCGGGGTTGGCCATCGCGAGCGGCTGGCCGTTGTCGCCGCCGCTGCGGAGGCGTTCGTCGAGCGGGACCTCGCCAAGCAGCGGGATCTCGTAGCCGAGCCGCTTCGACAGCGTCTCCGCGACCCGGGCGCCGCCGCCGGAACCGAAGATCTCGATCCGGTGCTCGGGACCACAGTGCGGGCAGGGCAGGAACGACATGTTCTCGATCACGCCGGCCACCCGCTGGTGCACCATCTGCGCCATCGTCCCGGCGCGTTCGGCGACCTCGGCCGCGGCCTCCTGCGGCGTCGTCACCACGATCACCTCGGCCGACGTGAGCCGCTGGCCGACCGAGATCGCGATGTCACCGGTGCCGGGCGGCAGGTCGAGGAGCAGTACGTCGAGGTCGCCCCAGTACACGTCGGCGAGCATCTGCACCAGCGCGCGGTCCAGGATCGGCCCGCGCCAGGCGACCACCTGGTCGCGCTTGGGCTTCAGCATGCCGATCGAGATCACCTTCACGCCGTGCGCGGGCACCGGCATGATCATGTCGTCGACCGCGGTCGGCCGCTCGTCCGCGACGCCGAACATCGCCGGGATCGAGTGCCCGTAGATGTCGGCATCCAGTACGCCGACCGACAACCCCTTGGCCGCCATCGCGACCGCCAGGTTCACCGTCACCGACGACTTGCCGACGCCACCCTTGCCGGACGCGATCGCGAACACCTTGGTCAGGGAGTCGGCCCGCGCGAACGGGATCTCCTTCTCGGCCACCCCGCCGCGCAGTTGCGTCTGCAGCGCGGCGCGTTGCTCGGTCGACATCACCCCGAGGTCGATCTCCACCCCGGTGACACCGGCCAGGGCGCTCACCGCGGCGGTCGTGTCCCGCCGCAAGGTGTCCTTCATCGGGCAGCCCGCGACGGTCAGCAGGATCCGCACCGCGACCACGCCGTCCTCGCGGACGACGACCGACTCGACCATTCCGAGCTCGGTGATCGGTTTCTTGATCTCCGGATCCATCACGGAACCGAGCGCAACCGTCACCTGATCAGCAGTAAGACCCATACACCCAGGCTACGTGCTCCCCGTCTACCCCCGAACCGCAGTCCACTGTGAGCTACGCCCGGCAAGGCAACCCTTAGCAACGCCCGTACTGCGAGTGCCGGGCCGACTGGCTCCTGAGCCTGGCAATAGTTCCTCCGAGGTCTCCGCGCACCTCAAGCGTCGCGATCGGAACCATCCGGCCTCGATCGGCAGAAGCCCAGTCGTCTCCTCCGACGGCAACTCTCCTCTCCGCCCCCGGCAGGTGCCTGGTGATTGGGGAGTGGAACCCGCCCGGAATGGGCAGCAGTGCTCCCCATGACGCCCTGGAGATAGGGAGGTGCAGCCCGGTTGCTGGCGATTCGCGGGCGGAAGGAGAAGGAGGCCCGATGATCGGCCGGGTCGTTTGGATGCCCAGAGCGGGGTCCTGTCCGCCTTGACCAGCAGGCTGCTGCCGATCCACCCGAGACGCTATCGCGCTCGCGATATCTGAACCCGTTGTCCGTTGGTGGCTTAGGTTCGAGAGGCCTACACGCACAACATTTTGTCGCAATTTGTTACCTACCAGCCAATGTTTATCCACGAAATGTTGGCTGGAGGCCTGGATTTATCCATGAATGTTGCCTGCGAGGAGACTTGTCCAGGGCGTCTGACGTCCTAGAGTCCGGGGGCTCCGTAGATGGGGAACCAGCGGGAGAGGTCTGGTTCGAAGTTGAGGTCGGGGCCGATGACGGACTTGATCTGGAGTTCGGTGGCGTTGTCGCGGCGGTCGGTGCCGACGGGGACGAACGGGTACCAGGAGCCGCGTTTGTAGAGGTAGACCAGGCCGAGCGACTGGGTGCCGTTGGTGAAGGAGACCAGCGTGCAGAGCAGGGCGTTGCCGAAGCCGGCGTCGACGAGGGACGTGTTGACCGCGTGCAGGTCGGTCACCAGGCCTTCGAGGTCGTCGGGGGAGGTTTCGCGGACCAACCAGGTGAAGCCGTACGAGTCCGTCGTACTGGTGAATTTGCCGTTGTCGAGCGCGAGGAGTTTGTCGACCTCTTCGCGCATCGTCGAGAAGCCGCCGCCTTCGGCTGCTTTGAAGCAGACCGAACCACTCCCGGTCGCGCGGTAGCCTGCCGCCGTCTGCAAGGTGATCGCGGCCGAGGGTAGCGAGAACAGCTGATCGAGATTCGGCGGGACGGCTTTGCTCCGGCCGAGGAGGATATCGAGGAGACCCATAGACCTAAGCTTGCTCGCCCAGTTCGCGGGACAGCACACCGAGCCGGTCGAGGCGTGTCTCGAGCGGCGGGTGGGTGGAGAACAGCGACGAGAGGCTCACGCCCTTGCCGGAGATGGCGGGGGCGAAGAAGAACGCGTTGAAGGCCTCCGCCTGGCGCAGGTCGCGCGACGGTATCCGGGCGATCTCCCCGCTGATCTTGGTGAGCGCCGAAGCCAGCGCCGACGGTCGGCCGGTGAGCATTGCACCGGCCCGGTCCGCGGCGAGTTCCCGATAGCGGGACAGCGCTCGCGTGAGCAGGAACGAGATCGCGTAGACAACGGCCGAGACCGCCACGATGGTCAGCACGATCACCGCGGTGTTCTGATCCCGCCCCCGGCCGCCCATGCCGCTGTACAGCCCGAAGCGCGTGATCAACCCGGCCAGCACACCGAGGAACGAAGCGATCGTCATCACGGCCACGTCGCGGTGTGCCACGTGCGACAGCTCATGCGCGAGCACACCTTCGAGCTCGTCGGCGTCCAGCCGCCGCATGATCCCGGTCGTCACGCAGACGACAGCCTTGTTGGGATTGCGCCCGGTCGCGAACGCGTTCGGCAGGTCCACATCGGCGATCGCAACGCGCGGCTTCGGCATGTCGGCCAGCGCGCACAGCCGGTCGATCGCGCCGTGCAGTTGCGGCGCTTCCTCCGGCGTGACGATCCGCCCGCGCATCGCATACAGCGCGATCCGGTCGGAGAACCAGTACTGCGCGAACAGCATCCCAGCCGCGATCACGACGGCCAGTACGGCGCTGCTCGTCAACGCGATCAGTGCCGCGACGAACGCTACGTACAGCAGCCCCAGCAGAAAGCTGGTCACCACCATCCGGCTGGTCAGCCCACGATCGGGCCTGAAACGAGTCTTCATCCGCCGCCCTCCTTGCTAGCAACCGTAGCGCGGCGGCAAAGACGCTCAGACCCGGTCGTCCTCGCGGTCCTTGTGGTCCAGTTCGGCTAGCAGGGTGCGGAGTTCGGAGCGGAGGAAGTCCCGGGTCGCGACCTCGCCGATGGACATCCGGAGCGCTGCCATCTCGCGCGCCAGGAACTCCATGTCGGCGCGGCTGCGGGCGTCGACGTCGCGGTCGCGTTCGTACTGGACCCGGTCGCGGGCCTCCTGGCGGTTCTGGGCGAGCAGGATCAGCGGAGCGGCGTACGACGCCTGCAGGCTGAGCGCCAGGGTCAGGAAGATGAATGGGTACTGGTCCCAGCGCAGATGCTCCGGCGCGAAGATGTTCCAGCCGACCCAGAGCAGGATCGTCGCGGTCATGTAGACCAGGAACTGGCCGGTGCCGAGGAACCGGGCGATCCGTTCCGACATCCGGCCGAACGCGTCCGCGTCGTACGCGCGCCGCCGGACGATCGTGCGCCGGAGTTCGCGCGGGATGTCCAGCCGGTCGGCGGTCCGGATCAGCCGGCGGTCGTCGGAACTACGGTCGTCACGCGCCATGGTGATCCACCTCCTGCGGTGAGGATTCGCGCCAGTCTTCGGGGAGCAGATGGTCGAGGACGTCGTCAACGGTGACCGCGCCGAGCAGCCGGCCCTCGTCGTCGAGGACGGGCGCCGCGACCAGGTTGTAGGTCGCCAGGTACTTGCTCACGGCATGCAAACTGTCGTCCGCCCGGAGCCCGTCGAGATCGGTGTCGAGGGCAACGGATACCAGCGCCGACGGGGGTTCGCGGAGCAGTCGCTGGATGTGCGCGATCCCGATGAACCGGCCGGTCGGGGTCTCCAGCGGCGGCCTGCAGACATAGATCATCGCGGCCAGCGCCGGGCTCAACTCGGCATTACGAACGTGTGCCAACGCGTCGGCGATCGTCGCGTCGGCGGGCAGAATCACCGGCTCCGACGTCATCAAGCCGCCCGCCGTCCGCTCCTCGTACGTCAGCAGCCGCCGGACATCCTCAGCCTCATCGGGTTCCATCAACGTCAGCAACCGCTCGGCCGTCTCGGTCGGCAACTCCGCGATCAGGTCGGCCGCATCATCCGGTGACATCTCCTCCAGCACGTCCGCCGCCCGCTCGGTATCCAGGCCGGCCAGGATCTCCACCTGGTCATCCTCGGGCAGTTCCTCCAGTACGTCGGCCAACCGCTCGTCATCCAATGCCGAAGCGATCTCCTTGCGCCGCTTGGGCGACAGGTCATGCAGGATCCCCGCCAGGTCGGCCGGTTTCATCGACTCGAACGCCGCCAGGATGTGGGTCGCGCCCTGCCCTTCCTCGGCCTGCCCGAGATCGCTGACGTCCGCCCAGTCCAGCACGTGCGACTGTCCACGCCGCCGGAATCGCTTCGCGCCCTCGGTGACAGCGACCTTGGTCAGCACCCAGTCGCGGGTCCGCCACTGCTCCATCGCCAGGTCGAACACGACCGCCGATGCGCCGGTCTCGCGGATGACGACGGTCCGGTCGAGGAGCTCACCGAGCACCAGTACTTCGGTCGCCCGCTGCTCGAAGCGCCGCATGTTCACCAGACCGGTGGTGATCACGTGACCGGCATCGACCGAGGTGACCCGGGTCATCGGCAGGAAGATCCGCCGCCGGGTGAACACCTCGACCACCAGCCCGAGCACCCGCGGCGGCTGGTGACCCTGTCTGAGCATCACGACGACATCGCGAACCTTGCCGACCTGGTCCCCGTTCGGGTCGTACACCGGGAGACCGGCCAGCCGGGCGATGTAGACGCGCGAAGGAGAGCCGCTCATCCGCGTCCTCGCTTCGCTGCGGGCGCGGCTGAGCGGACCGCCGCACTGTGCCGATTGATGAACTCGCTCCGCTCGTCCATGCTCGAAGGCTAACCGCCCGTACGACGCTCACCCGCACGCCGCAGCGGGATCCGGGTAAATCGCGCTCCGGTCAGGTCAATTTGGGGCGCCGCTTCGAGCGCCGGTGGAACGTGATCGGGCGCTTGCCTCGGGTCGTCGCCGGGCTGCCCGCGGGAGTCTCCAGCCTCGACCGGTCGTCCCATTGCCCTGCCGACTCACTGACCGGGCCCGTCGGCTCCAGGACGAGCAGGTCGGCCTCGGTCTTCCACCGATCGAGCTGCGTCTCCAGCCCGGCCGCATTGAGCCGCTCGGTCCGGAGCACCTGGGCAGCGGCCGTCCACTCGTCACTGCCCGGCTCCAACCGGCGTACGGACGCCTTCCACGCAGCCAACCGGTTCGTCGCGGGCTTCGCCGGTACGACGACGTCGGCCGTCCCCGCCTCGGCCAGGCCCGGCAGGGGTTGCTCGGCACTCCCGGAGCGGTCCGCGAGTACGACGTACGAGCCGTCGACCGTGGCGAACCAGGCCGGCATCGGCCGCCCGCCGCCCCAGGACAGCCAGACGAGCCCGGCCTTCTTCATCACCCCAGCGATCTCCGCCACAGCCTCGTCACTCGTCACAAACCTCAGCCTGTCACAACCAGGTGAGGCGGGACACGGACGGCGCGTGAGGGAGGTCACCGCATGGGCGCGACGATTCGCCGTACGCTGCGGGTGACCGACGGGTAACCGAGGCAAGGGATGCGGCGATGGCTGACGAGACGAGTACCGGCAAGGCCTTCCGGAGCAGGCGGTCCTGCCTGGCGACACCCGGGTCCAACCCGCGGTTCCTGGAGAAGGCGAAGGGGCTGGACGCCGACCAGGTGTTCCTCGACCTGGAGGACTCGGTCGCGCCGATCGCCAAGGTGGACGCCCGGAAGAACATCGTCGCGGCGCTGAACGAAGGCGGCTGGGGTACGAAGACGCGGGTGGTCCGGGTAAACGACTGGACCACCGAGTGGACCTATGCCGACGTGATCGAGGTCGTCTCCGGCGCCGGCGCGAATCTCGACTGCATCATGCTGCCGAAGGTGCAGACCGCCGAGCAGGTGGTCGCGCTCGACCTCCTGTTGACCCAGCTGGAGAAGGTGCACGGGCTCGAGGTCGGCCGGCTCGGGATCGAGGCGCAGATCGAGAACGCGCTCGGGCTGACCAACGTCAACGCGATCGCCGCCGCCTCGCCGCGGGTCGAGACGATCATCTTCGGCCCGGCCGATTTCATGGCTTCGATCAACATGAAGTCTTTGGTGGTAGGGGAGCAGCCGCCCGGGTACGACGTGGGCGACGCTTACCACTACATCCTGATGCAGATCCTGATGGCGGCGCGCGCCTACGGCAAGCAGGCGATCGACGGCCCCTACCTGCAGATCAAGGAACTCGACGGGTTCCGGCGGGTCGCGGGTCGCTCCGCAGCGCTCGGCTTCGACGGCAAGTGGGTCCTGCACCCGGACCAGATCGCGGCCGCCAACGAGGTGTACTCGCCGCGCCAGGAGGACTACGACCACTCCGAGAACATCCTCGACGCCTACGACCACTACACCTCGGCCGCCGGCGGCGCCCGCGGCGCAGTCATGCTCGGGGACGAGATGATCGACGAGGCCTCCCGCAAGATGGCACTCGTCATCTCCGCCAAGGGCCGGGCCGCCGGCATGACCCGCACCGACGTCTGGCAACCGCCCGCCGACTGACGTCGCCCGGACCCCGGGCCTCGCTCAGCCCGCGGGTGGCACCTGGGACATCAGGGCGAGCAGGTGGCCGTCGGGGTCGGGAAAGAAGGCCATCCATTCTTCGACACCTGAATCATGCTTGTGAATAAGCTGTGGAGCCGCCTCGAAGCTGACGCCGCGGGCGGTGAGCTCGTCGTACGCCGTCCGGATGTCGTCGACGCGGAAGTAGAGGATCGACGGTTTTCCCGGCTCGCTTCTGGCGCTGAGGAACAGCTGCCACATCCTCACGCTAGCCCTGTGGCGCCGGAATTACCCTTCCCCGGCACAAGACGAGGAGCCGGTCAGCCGAGGGTGAAGACCTTGAGGAGGCGGATCGGGCGGACCGGCGGGCCGTCCTGGTCGGGGTCGGCGATGCCTGCCTTGACCATCCGGTCGAAGGCGGACATGCCGAAGATGACATGGCCGAGGACGGTGTAGTCCGGCGGGATGTTCGCGAACGAGTGCACGACGAAGAACTCGCTCCCGTTGGTGCCCGGACCTTGGTTGCCCATAGCAACGGTGCCGCGCGGGTAGGTCTCCTTGCCGGTCACCTCGTCGGGGAACTTGTACCCCGGCCCGCCTTCCTCCTGGCGGTAGATGTCACCGCATTGCAGGACGCCGAGCCGCGCCGAGTTCGTCAACCGGAAGCACTGGGTGAAGTCGTAGAACTTGCTCGTCGTCAGATGCACGAAATTGGAGACGCCGCACGGCGCGTTCGCCCGGTCCATCCGGACCACGAACGGCCCGTAGTTCGTCACGAAGTACACGTCGACGGTGCCCTTCGCCAGCGCCGTCGCCGGCGGCACGGTGACCGGCTTGGCAGCTGGATTCTCCGGCGTCGGCGTGAACTGGCACTGAACGGTCGGCGGCTGGTGTCCATCCCGTACTGCGGGCGCCGCCGCCGCGGTGGTCGTGGTCAGCGTCGCGGCGACCAGGGTGGCCGCGATCAGGGCAGGGATCGTTGGTCGCTTCATGCCAGGACATTAGCGGCGCGTGACACCGTTGTCACCGGATTCTCGACCACGGATGTCAGCAGTCCTCGAGGCCGTCGATGCGGTTCGTCGCGTTCTCGACGTAGTAGCTGGCCATCCAGCCGTAGATGCCGTTCGGGGTCGAGACCCAGAGCCAGTAGGGGTTACCGCCGACAACGGTTCCGGTGCCGTTCTGGCAGAAGACCTTGACGACGCTCCAGGAGTTGACATGGTCGATCACTCGCGGACAGTTGCCCGGACCTGGGTACAGATCGCATTCTTCGCTGGAGTCCGCGCGGACCGACACATTGTCCGCCCAGACGCCGTAGAAGCCGGCGCCATGACCTGCTGCGGCAGCCTGCGGCGCACCGGCGGTGACGAAGGTGATTCCGGCGATCAGCAGTCCGGTGGCTGCGGCGGAGGCTCGGCGGACGAACCGGGACATGGTCATGTGAGATTCCCCCTTGGTGATGACCGTCGCACGGTGCGACGGCGCAGGACGAAGATGCCAAGGGGTTGCGACAGCGCCAAGCTTTTCAATGGTGCCTTAAGTCCCGGTTCCGTTGAGCAGGTCCTCGCCGAGGGTGGTCAGTTCGTGGAGGACCGCGGTGCCGGTCCTGCGCGTGGTGATCAGCCCGGCGCCACGGAGTACGGCGGTCTGCTGGCTGGCTGCGGGCAGCGAGACCTTGCAGAGCTGGGCGACCTCGCTGGTGGTCTTGCCGTTGCCGATCACAGCCAGCGCCTCTGCTCTGGTGCGGCCCAGCAGCGCGGCCAGTGAGCCGGCCGTGCGGGTCTCGCCCTGGTGGAGCTCACCGGGTGCCGGACGAGTCGGGAACACCAGCACCGGCGGCAGGTTGCCGTCACGGAGCTTCGTCGGCGCCTGCCAGCAGAAGAACGACGGCTGGAGCCGCAGGCCGCGGCCGTCGAGGTACACATCGGTATCGACGAAGTCGAGGATCTGCAGCACCGGCGCCTGCCAGCGGACCCGCGGATGCAGGTTCGCCAGCAGGTGCTCGACGCCGTGGTGAACCATCGACTCGACCCGGATCGCCCGGTCGGCGTTGACCTGCCGCCGGATCGACGGCCAGTACGGCGCGATCGCGGTGTCGTGGTACGCCCGGACGTCGGCACCCAACTGCTTCATCGCCCCCGATTCCCCGGTGGCCAGGGCCTTCGTCCAGGCGGTCGCGGGTCGCCGGGTCATCAAGTAGTCGACCTGGTTCAGCACTGTCGTCCGCTCGGTCGAGACCAGCGTGTCCAGGGCCTCGTCGAGGTTGTCATGCGCCTTCGCCGGCGTCAGGAAGTCCGGCGAGTAGCCCCTGGCCGGAGCCAGCTCCACCAGGCGTCGCAGGTGCTGGCGGGGCGCCGGCTGGGTCACCTGGCGGCGCCACTTGCCGTAGACCAGCTCTGCTCCGCTGTCCTGCAGCAGGTGCAGGCTGAGCAGCACCTCCCAGAGCGGATCCGGCTCGGTCGCGAGCGTCGTACGGATCAGGTCCTGGGCAGTGAAGTGGATGCGAAGCATCGGTGAGCCTCCGAATGCGGCCGGTGGGCGTTCCTGAGCGCAGACGTGTCCCCATGGATGTCATGGGGTCATTGCAGACGGTAGCCGCTGACAGGGCCACCAGCGGCCCGGACCTCAGAGAGAGCTGAAGGAATCGGCTGTGAACTCGCTCTCGGCGGTGGTGACGCCTAAGGTGATGCGGTCCGGCCGAGGTTGATGCGTTGTGGGGTGTTGGTTGTGAACGGCGAGGTACTCGCAGGGCGGTACCGACTGCTGACGTTGCTGGGGCACGGTGGCGCAGGCGAGGTCTGGCAGGCCGAGGACGAGGTACTGGCCCGGCCGGTCGCAGTGAAGCTGTTGCGGCGGCTGGACGGCGACCTGATGGATGCCACTGAGCGGTTCCGCACAGAAGCACAGTCCGCTGCGCGCCTGCTTCACCCGAACGTGGTCGCCACCTACGACGTCGGTACTGCGGACGGCCAGGTGTTCCTGGTGATGGAGCTGGTCAACGGGCCCGACCTGGCAAAACTCCTGCGCAGCGGCGGTCTCCCACCGGTTCAGCAGGTCGCCGACATCGCAGTACAGGGTGCACGGGCTCTGGACGCGGCGCATGCCGCCGGGATCGTGCACCGGGACGTCAAGCCGGGCAACCTGCTGCTGGCGCCGAACGGCACGCTCAAGATCACCGACTTCGGCATCGCGCAGGCAGTAGGCCTCGACGGGGCCACTGGACCCGTGCTGCTCGGCACCGCCGCGTATGTCTCGCCAGAGCAGGTCCGTGGCGAGCGTGCGACACCCGCAAGCGACTGGTACTCCCTCGGCTGCGTGCTCTACGAACTGCTCGCCGGAGAGCCGCCGTTTGTCGGTGAGAACTTCGAGGCGGTACTCCGCCAGCACCTCGAAGCGACACCGGTGCCGATCGTCGTACGCCGGCCGGAGGTGAGTGCCGGCCTTGGTGAGCTCGTGACGAGACTGCTCGCCAAGGCACCTGGAGCTCGGCCGGCCTCCGCCGCCGAGGTGATCCGCTACCTCAACCAGCCCACCGCAGAAGCCGGGACGCGGGTACTGACGATCCTCCCGCTCGCCGAAGCACAACCCGCCTCTATCGAACCGGATGCAGGCGAACTGGTGCCTGGACTCCGCCCGGACGCCGAGGAGGACCAGCCGCGTCACAAGCGTGGTTTCCCGTTCGCCAAGGCGATCCTGGCGGTCGCGGTGGTGCTGGCCGGTGTGGTGATCGCCGCGCTGCTCAAGGAGGGCGTCGGCGACTCGACGGCGCAGGCCCACGACGTACCGACTCCATCCGTCGCGAGCAAGGCCACGGCGACGGTGAAACCGAAGCCCACGCCGACGCCGACCCCGACGCCCACGCCTACTCCGAAGCCCACCAAGAAGCCGAAGACCACGCCGGCGCCTTCGGCACGGATCAGTCAGCTGCGGACGCTCGCCGCTCTGCTCCGAGCCCAGGACGGGCGCGGTGCGAAGGTGGCACGGGCGGCGGCGAAGGATGTCGACGACGCGGCGGTAGCGCTGGACGAGGGGGACGAGGAGGAGGCGGGCAACAAGTTCGCCGACGCCAAGCGGCGGCTGATCGACGCCCAGCGCGAGCACCGCTGGCAGGCGACCCCGCAGATCGTCGTCCTCTTCAACACGCTCAGCCGCACGATGCCGCACTCGAACGACAACGACGAGTAAGTGAGCCACCTGACGGCCTCGGGGTGGCTCGTGTCACAGCGGGTGTCGGGGGCTGACCGCGATGCTGGGTACCGCGATACTCGCGAGTAAGCGCGCGACAAGGAGCCCAGCATGAGCAGGTTGCAGCAGACCGAAGGACTGACCGACATCCAGGAGGAGATCCTGAAGACGGTCCGGGCCTTCGTCGAGTCCGAGATCATCCCGGTCGCGACCGAGCTGGAGCACAAGGACGAGTACCCGACGAAGATCGTCGAAGGGCTCAAGGAGCTCGGCCTGTTCGGGCTGATGATCCCGGAGGAGTACGGCGGGCTCGGCGAGTCGCTGCTCACCTACGCGCTCTGCGTCGAGGAGATCGCCCGCGGCTGGATGAGCGTGTCGGGCATCATCAACACGCACTTCATCGTGGCCTACATGCTGTTGCAGCACGGCACCGACGAGCAGAAGCAGAAGTACCTGCCGCGGATGGCGACCGGCGACGTCCGCGGCGCGTTCTCGATGTCCGAGCCGGGGTGCGGCTCCGATGTCGCCGCGATCAAGACCAAGGCCACCAAGAACAAACAAGGGAAGGAAAGCGAGGGGGGTGGTGGCGATTCGTACACGATCAACGGCCAGAAGATGTGGCTGACCAACGGCGGGTCGGCCAACCTGGTCGCCGTACTGGTCAAGACCGACGAGGGCAACGACTCGGTCTACAAGAACATGACCACCTTCCTGGTCGAGAAGGAGCCGGGGTTCGGTGAGGTCGACAAGGGACTGACCGTGCCGGGCAAGATCGAGAAGATGGGCTACAAGGGCGTCGACACCACCGAGCTGATCTTCGACGGGTACGAGATCGACGCCGGGCAGATCCTCGGCGGCGTACCGGGCAAGGGTTTCTACCAGATGATGGACGGCGTCGAGGTCGGCCGGGTGAATGTCGCCGCCCGCGGCTGCGGGGTGGCCCGGCGCGCGTTCGAACTCGGTATCTCCTACGCCCAGCAGCGGGAGACCTTCGGCAAGAAGATCGCCGAGCACCAGGCCGTGCTGTTCCGGCTGGCCGACATGGCGGTCAAGGTCGAGGCGGCGCACGAGCTGATGGTGAAGGCGGCCCGGAAGAAGGACTCGGGCTCGCGGAACGACTTCGAGGCCGGCGTCGCGAAGTACCTGGCCAGCGAGTACTGCTCGCAGGTGGTCGAGGACTCCTTCCGGATCCACGGCGGGTACGGGTTCTCGAAGGAGTACGAGATCGAGCGGCTCTACCGCGAGGCCCCGATGCTGCTGATCGGGGAGGGCACGGCCGACATCCAGCGGATGATCATCGGCCGCCGCCTCCTCGAGGACTACAAGCTCTGATCCGTACTACGACAGGCTGTTCATCGAGCCGTCCAGGACGGCCCGGCCGAGTGCGGTCAGGTCATGCTGGACGGCTTGACCGGCCCGGCTGGTAGTGATCAGGCCCGCTTCGCGCAGGATGCCTGCCTGTCGGCTGGCTCCAGCAAGTGAGATCTGGCAGCGCCGGGCGAGCTGGGTCGTAGTACAGCCGTCTGCGATGGCCTCCAGGGCCGCAGCACGCGTGCTGCCGAGCAATGCGGACAGCGATAAGGAGCGCGCGTCGCCGCTGACCCGGTGGAGTGAACCAGGCGCGTACTGCACCGGGTAGACCAGCACCGGCGGAAGCAGTGGATCGTGCAGCTTCGTCGGCTTCTTCCAGCAGAACACTGACGGCTGCAGCTTGATACCGCGGCCGTCCAGGTGCAGGTCGTCGTCAGGGAAGCCGTCAATGTGCAGCACCGGCGACTCCCAGCGCACTGACGGATGCAGCTTGCCGAGCAGCTTGTCGACGCCACCTCCCGACATGTTGCTGACCTGGCGCTGCAGGTCGACCCGGACGACGGACCGGATGGAGTCCCAGTACGGCGCGATCGCGTACCGGTGGTAAGCGTGCAGTGCGTGGCCCAGATCCTTCACTGCCTCGCTGCGGCCGTCGGCAAGTTGGCGGGTCCACTGCGAAGCCGGACGGCGCTGGGCGAGGATGTCCAGCTCGTGCTGGAACCGGCGGCGCGGGATGGTGAGGACCTTCTCGACGCCTTCCTCGAAGCTGTCCGCGCTCTCCGCCGGGGTGAGGAAGTCCGGCGAGTAGCCACGCGGTGGTGCCAGCTGAACCAGGTGGCCGGCCGGCCGGGGCAGCTGCCGCCGCGTCCGCTCACGCCAGGTGCCGTAGTGACCGGTGCCGTCCCGGCCCTGCAGTTGGTGCACGCTGAGCAGCACTTCCCACAGCGGGTCGGGCTCGTCAGCCAGCGTGGTCCGGATCAGGTCGTCCCGGGTGAAATGGATGCGAAGCAAGAGGAGCGCCCCCTTCGGATTCTCTGCCTCGATCCTCCCCGACGCAGCCTGTCAGCGCCCTGTCACGGCAGGCGGCGCTGCCTGCGACGGGCGTTCCCAGCAGGATCGTCAGCCGGCCACGGTCGCGTTCTGGCGGATACCACCGGAGCCGTGGCCGGCCAGGAGCCAGATGCCGAGCTGGGTGACCTCATGGCGAACGGACGAACCCTCCCTGCGAGTGGTGATCAGCCCGGCCTCCCGCAGGACGCTTGCTTGATGGCTGGCTGCCGCAGCGGAGATGTTGCAGCGCTTGGCCAGCTCGGTCGTCGTACAGCCGGACACTGCGGCTTCCAGAGCAGCGGCGCGAGTAGACCCGAGCAGTGAGCCGAGAGCGTCGTCCGGGACAGGGTCCGTTGAGGCCTGCCGCAGGATGCCGGGCGCGTGCTGGATCGGGTAGACCAGGATCGGCTTGAGGTCCGGGTCCCGCAGCTTGGTCGGCACCTGCCAGCAGAACGCGGACGGCTGCAGCTCGATCCCACGGCCGTCCAGGTAGAGGTCGCGGTCGTTCATGTCGAGCACCTGGAGCACCGGCGCCACCCAGCGGACCCGAGGGTGCAGCGTCGACAGCAGCCGGTCGACGCCGTACCGGGCGACCGCGTCACCGCGATAGGCGTGGTCGGCGGTCACATGTGTGCCGATCGACTTCCAGTACGGCGCGATGGCGGCGTCATGGTACGTCTTGATCGCCCCACCGAGTTTGCGCAGCGAGGTGCGGCTGCCCTCGGCCAGCTCCCTGGTCCACGGCGAGACCGGGCGCCACTTGCTCAGCAGGTCCAGCTCACTGCGGATCTGCTGCCGCGGGGTCGACAGCGTCATGTCCAGCGCACTCTCGAAGTCAGGCGCAGACTCGGCCGGGGTGAGGAAGTCGGGGGAGTAGCCCCGCACGGGTGTGAGTTCCAGGAGCAGCCGCATCTGGTCCGGAGCCACCTTGGTCCGCACGTGGCGGCGCCAGTCGTCGAACACCAGCCGGCCGTCGGAGTGCTGCAGCATGTGCAGGCTGAGCAGGATCTCCCAGAGCGGAGCGGGCTGGGTGGACACGGTCGTGCGGGCGAGATCGCGAGGTGTGAAGTGGATGCGAAGCACGGAGCCCTCCCAGGGTGCGGATCATCGCGACATCCCCCGATGCCGTCGGTAGCAGACCGTGCTGGAGTGCTGACCGAACGCGATGCCGGAATTGAAGCAGGTGCTTGAGAGCGGGCACAACCTCATCGTCCGTCCCCGGACGCGGCAGTGGCGGCCATGGCAAGAGGTTGCCAACTCACGGCTACAGGTGTAATGGCGGGAAAGGGTTCACAGCCACCGGTTGCGCTTGAACAGCCAGTAAAGACCCGCACAAGCCACGCCCATCGCGGCCAGACAGACGAAGTACCCGTACCGCGAGGTCAGTCCCGGGATGTAGTCGAAGTTCATCCCGTAGATGCCGGCGATCATCGTCGGCACGGCCAAAATCGCGACCCAGGCCGAGATCCGGCGCATGTCGTCGTTCTCGGCCACCTGAACCTGGGCCAGCCCGGCCTGCAGGATCGAGCTGAGCAGTTCGTCGAAGGAGATCACCTGCTCCTTCACCCGGAGCAGGTGATCGTCCACGTCGCGGAAGTAGTTCCTGGTCTCGTCCGGGATCAGCGGGTGCCGCCCGGTGGAGAGCATCCGCATCGGACCGGTCAATGGCGCCACTGCCCGCTTCAGCTCGAGCACCTCGCGCTTGAGCTGGTAGACCCGCTCGATACTGCGCCAGCCGCGCGGGCTGAACATCTCGGTCTCGATCACGTCGATGTCGGCCTGGACGGCGTCGGCGACCTCCAGGTAGCTGTCCACCACGTGGTCGGTGATCGCATGCAGTACGCCGCCCGGCCCGGCGGCCAGCCGCTTGGGCTCCTTCTCCAGCTCCTGCCGCAGCCCGGTCAGCTCCCCGTGGTCGCCATGCCGCACGGTGATCACGAAGCCGGGTCCGCAGAAGATCATCACCTCACCGGTCTCGACCACCTCGCTGGTCGCCGTCAGCGTCCCGTGCGGCACGTACCGAACGGTCTTCAGTACGGCGAACAGCGTGTCGTCGTACCGCTCCAGCTTCGGCCGCTGGTGAGCCTCGGTCGCGTCCTCCAGCGCCAGCGCGTGCAGCCGGAACTCCGAGCCGATCACGGCGAGCTGCTGCTCGTTCGGCTCGAACAGGCCGATCCAGACGAATCCGTCACCGCGCCGGGCGCGGGTGAGCGCATCGACGTACGAACCGATCTTCCGGTCGCGGTACCCGTCGCGGTAGAACGCCCAGTCGACCAGGGCACCGTCCAGCGTGCCGCTGCCGACCAGATCGATCGGGCCAGCACCAGTGCCGGCGCGGCGCGCGAACACGCGTCCCACCCGGCGTGTCGCGCCCATGTCCCACCGTCGCCCGGTCATCGACGCGAGGCTATCAATGTGCCGTCACCAGCCGTCGGCCATGATGGACATGCACGCAAGAGGAGAGGAACGACGATGAGCACCCAGGGCATGCCCTCGCTGGACCCCCGGCCGACCGGAATGACGATCGGGACCTACGACACGTACCGGGAGGCGCAGCGCGCGGTCGACTACCTCTCGGACGAGAAGTTCCCCGTCGAGCACACCACCATCGTCGGCAACAACCTGCGCCAGGTGGAGAAGATCACCGGCCGGCTGACCTGGGGCCGCGCGCTCACCGGCGGCCTGGCCAGCGGCGCCTGGTTCGGCCTCTTCGTCGGCATCCTGCTCGGCCTGTTCACCAGCAACGGTGGCTGGCTGGCCGCGCTGCTCACCGGCGTGGTGCTGGGCGCGATCTTCGGGATGGCGTTCGGCGCGATCGGCTACGCGCAGCTGGGCGGGCGCCGCGACTTCACCTCACGCACCGCGGTGGTGGCGACGACGTACGACGTACTGTGCGACCACAAGTTCGCCGAGGAGGCCCGGAACCACCTGGCCAAGCTGGCGCTCAAGGGCGAGGTCGCACCGCGGCTGCCGGAGCAGTCCAGCTAGGGGGCATGTCCCAGTCACCAGGGTGTCCAGGCTGCTTCGACAGCGGCGTCGTGGTCACCCCGTCGAGCGAGGTCGAGCAACCGGTTGTTGCCGCGGAGATGGTCCGCGTAGGCAGCGATCGGTTCGCCCGGCCTGAGCGCCAGATGGCCGGCAGCGATTCGCAGGGCCAGCGGTAGATAGCCGCAGAGTTCAGCGAGATCTGCTGTCGCCTGCGGATCATGCTCGACCCGCTCTGCACCAAGCACCGCTCGCAGGAGCTCGATTGCTTCACCAGGAGCCAGTACTGCGAGCGTCGTACCGAATGCGCCTTCCAGAGCCAATTCGCTTCGGCTGGTGACCAGTACTGCGCTGTTCCGTGCATCCAGCAGTCGGCGTACCTGCTCCGCGTCCTTGGCGTCGTCCAGCAGGATCAGCACTCGCTTGTCGGCCGGTGGGACTGCATCTACCTCTCCGAGGAACCACTGGCCATCCGGGTAGCGGTCCTTCAACAAGTGCGCCGCCCGCACCGCAAGAGCAGTCTTGCCGACGCCCGGCGGTCCACTGATCGTGATCACCGGTACTGCGGCCTCGGTCAGATGCTCCACGATGGCAGCGACCTCGTCCTGTCGCCCAACGAAGTCCCCGATGTCGGCCGGCAGCTGCCGATGCACCTGCCACGGCGTCTCGTCCGGACCGTTCAGTACTGCGGAGTGCAGCCGGCGGATCTCCTCGCCAGGGTCGATACCGAGCTCTTCCCGCAGTAGAGCGGCCAGCTCCTCGTACGCCGCCAGGGCCTCCGCCTGCCGCGAGGACTTGTGCAACGCGAGCATCAGCTGCGCCCAGAACCTCTCCCGCAACGGGTACCGCTTCGTGAGTGAGGTCAGCTCGGGGATGAGGTCTGCATACTCCCGTAGAGCCAGTCGGGCATCGACGAGCTGCTCGGCGGCCCGCAGCCACTCCTCCTGCAGCACCGCCCGCTTGTCCCGTACTACGGCGGAGTCATGCGCCCCTGTCAGTGGCTCGCCCTGCCAGAGGCGCAGTGCCTCGGTCAGTGCATCCGCGGTCCCGGCAGCGGTCAGCTCCCGGAACTGGCAGAGGTCCAGGTCGCCCGGATCCACCTCTAGCCGGTAGCCACCCGCCTGGTGCCGCAGACCGAGCTCGGGACCTATGAGCCCGCGCAGCCGCGAGACGGCCGAGTGCAGCGCGCGCTGCGGCTGCGCGGGCGGCTCACCATCCCACAGCCACTGGACTAGTTCCGCGGCACTGGTCGTCTGGTTGGCGTTCACCAGCAGGGCGGCGAGCAGAGTTCGCAGTCTGGGCGCACCGATCGGGATCTCCCGTCCCTCTTCAAGGACCGTGACCGGGCCCAGGATGCGGAAGACGGGACTCATGCAGCTCAGTGTCCCCCGGACCCGGGTAGGTGCCCTCCAGCAGTGCGTGTCCGAGCCGGGTCGCCAGGTGGATCACCGATTTGCCGCGCCGGTGGGACTCGATCAGCCCGGCTTCCCGCAGTACGGCGGTCTGGTGGCTCGCAGTGGCGAGGGTGATGTCGCAGGCGGCCGCCAGCTGGGTTGTGGTGGTGCCGTCGACCGTGAGGCCGAGCACGGTCGCCCGGGTCTTGCCGACCAGAGCAGCCAGGCGCTCCTGGGTGTGGTCGCCCGCCTTGTCGCCGTGCAGGAGGCCGCCGGCGGTCTTGATCGGGAAGACCAGTACCGGGGGCAGTTCGGGGTCGGCCAGCTTGGTGGGCTGCTGCCAGCAGAAGTAAGACGGCTGCAGGCGCAGGCCCCGGCCGTTCAGTCGCAGGTCGCTGTCCGTCGAGAAGGTGGGGATCTCCAGCACGCTGTCCTTGAACTTCGCCTGCGGGTAGATGCCTTCCAGTACTGCGGCGATGCCGCCGGAGGTCAGCTGGTCCAGCCGCTGCCGGTGGTCGCTCCGGACGGCACCCTTGAGCGACGGCCAGTACGGGGCCAGTGCGGACTTGTGGTAGACGCGGATGGCATGTCCGAGGCGGTGCAGGGACTCGGGCCGGCCCTCGGAGAGCTGCCGGACCCAAGTGACGGCGCTGGGCCGCGGGGTGAGCATGGACAGGTCGGTGCGGAGTCGCCCACGCGGTACGGCCAGCAGCCGGTCGACTACGTGGTCGAGCTCGCCGGCGCGGGTCTGCGGCGTCAGGAAGTCGGGGGAGTACCCGACCGGCGGTGCCAGCGCGGCCAGCGGTCCGACGGCTTCCCTTGGGAGCTGACGGCGCATCCGCTGCCGCCAGCCGCTGTACTCAAGCGGCCCGTCCTCGACCTGCAGCATGTGCAGGCTCAGCAGCATCTCCCACATCGGGTCCGGCCCCGGCGCCAGAGTGGTCCTCGCGTAGTCGTCAGCGGTGAAGTGAATTCGCAGCATCGGTCCCGTCCTCCATCCCCAGAACCTCAAGCCAAACAGGCGCCGCTTACCGATCACTCACGGCCCGATCACGCCCGCTGGGTGACGTATCTCTCGGGAGCTGTCACCTGTTTGAGAGGTAGGCCACGCTCTGGGGTACTGCCGGGACCGGGTCTGATTGGGCAGCATGGGCGGGACAGAGCAGAAGGGGTTCGCTGATGCAGTTCGGGCGTAGCTACGAGGAGTTCGAGGTCGGTGCCGTCTACAAGCACTGGCCCGGCAAGACAGTGACCGAGTACGACGACCACCTGTTCTGCCTGCTCACCATGAACCACCACCCGCTGCACCTGGACACGCACTACGCCGAGGAGACCACCCAGTTCGGCAAGAACGTTGTGGTCGGCAACTACATCTACTCGATCCTGCTCGGCATGTCGGTGCCGGACGTCAGCGGCAAGGCGATCGCCAACCTGGAGATCGAGTCGCTGCGGCACATCGCGCCGACCTTCCACGGCGACACCATCTACGGCGAGACGACCGTGCTGGACAAGTGGGAGTCCAAGTCCAAGGACGACCGCGGTGTGGTCTACGTGGAGACCAAGGGCTACAAGCAGGACGGCACCGTCGTCTGCCTGTTCAAGCGCAAGGTGATGGTCCCGAAGAACTCCTACCTGGAAGCCCGCGGCGGCGAACAGCCCGGCCGGCCGGTGCCCATCGACCCACCCACCAAGTCGTAGCGGCCGAAGAACCGAGGGTCCAGGGCCCTCGATCCTTCGGACGCAAGGGGTCAGAGGAACAGTTCGATCACCGGGACCAGGACGTCGGGGCGCTGGGTGGGGAGCTCCAGCGTGAGGGTGCCCGGCGCGAGTCCGCCCATCGTCGTGTTCTGGGCCGTCTGGTCCGGATCGGTGACCGTACGGCGTACCTCGGACGCGTCGTGCAGGAACTGCGCGTAGCGGACCTTCCCGGCCATCCCCGGCAGATGCAGGTGATGCAGCGGCCACGCGAACACGTGCAGGTAGAGCCGGTCCCCGCGCTGCGTGAACCGGCAGTCCGGTGGGGGAGTCAGCTCGCTCGGACCCGCGCCGTGGATCGACCGGCTGTGCTGCCTGGTCCACCGCCCGAGCTGGCTCAACGTGTCCAGCGCCCGCGGATCGAACTCGCCTCGCCCGGTCGGCCCCACGTTGAGCAGCAGGTTGCCGTCCTTGGAGACCGAGTCGACGAGCATCCGGACGAGCAGGTCCGGTGACTTCCAGTCCAGGTTGTCGCGGTCGTATCCCCAGCTCCCGTTGAGCGTCTGGCAGGCCTCCCAGACCACCGGTACGCCGTCACGCACCATCGGGCTGCTCGGCTGGTACTGCTCGGGCGTGACGAAGTCGCCGGGGATGTCGAGCCGGTCGTTGATCAGGATGCCCGGCTGGAGCTCCCGGACCATCGCCATCAGCTCCTCCGAGCGCCAGTCGTCCTTGCCCTTCCCGGCGTTCGGCGTCCCGTCCTCGTACGGGCGGTTCGGATAGGAGAAGTCGAACCACATGATGTCGATCGGCCCGTACGCCGTGAGCAGCTCGCGGACCTGCGCGTGCAGGTAGTCGGCGTACACCTGGATGTTCCGGCCGGCCGACTTCGCCCGGGCCTCCTGGTCGTCGCGTTGCGGATGGTGTGTGTCGACCGGGAACTCGGGATGGTGCCAGTCGATCAGCGAGTGGTAGAAGCCGACCCCGAGCCCCTCGGCCCGGCAGGCTTCGACGAACGGCCCGACGAGGTCCTTGCCCCACGGCGTACCGGCGACCGTGTAGTCGGACACGTCGGAGTCCCAGAGACAGAAACCCTCGTGATGCTTGGTCGTCAGTACGGCGTACCGCATGCCGGCCTCGCGCGCCGCCCGGGCCCACTCCCGCGGGTCGTACAGATCGGGCTCGAAATGGTCGAAGTAGGGCTGGTAGTCCTCGTCGGTCAGGCGCTCGCGATTCTTCACCCACTCGTGCCGGGCCGGCAGCGAATACAGGCCCCAGTGGACGAACAGGCCGAAACGCCATTCCTTAAACTTAGTGATGGATTCAGAGGTCATAGCAGGAGATTCCCTTGTTTTCTCGAGGTTTCAGCGGCCGCCGAGGCCGGTGACGAGCAGGCCGCGGACGAGGTGCTTCTGCAGCAGGATGACGAGCAGCACGGTCGGCAGCATCGCGAGCACGGACGCCGCCATCATCAGGTTCCACTGGGTGCCCTGCTGGCCGATGAACTGCGCCAGCCCGAGTGGCACCGTGCCCTTGCTCTCCACGCTGTTGGTGATGATCAAGGGCCACAGGAAGCTGCCCCAGAAGGAGATGAAGGTGAAGACGGTCAGTACTGCGAGGGCCGGCCTCGCCAGCGGCAGCATGATCCGGAAGAACGACCCGAACGGACCGCACCCGTCCACCCGGGCGGCCTCCTCGAGCTCCGCCGGGACGGTCAGGAAGAACTGCCGGAGCAGGAACGTACCGAACGCGGTGAAGGCCCACGGGAAGATCAAAGCCCAGTAGCTGTCGACCCACCCGAGGGTCTGCATCAGCCAGTACATCGGGACGATCAGCACCTCCTGCGGCACCATCAGGGTGCCGAGGAAGACCACGAACAGCTGATCGCGGCCCCAGAACCGCAACCGTGCGAACGCGTACGCCGACAGGCTCGAGGCAGCCAGTACCACCAGTGTTCCGACCACGGAGATGAACAAGCTGTTCAGGAAGTACCGGCCGAACGGGGCGAAGCTGAACGCATCCGCGTAGTTCTGCCAGCGGATCTCCGAGCCGAACAGGTGCGGCGTCGGGGTGAACACCTCGTCGGCCGGCTTGAGCGACGTCGATACGGCGTACAGCAAGGGACCGAGGAAGACGATCGCGATGATGATCAGCAGCGTGTGGGAGATCCCGCTGCGGACCTTGCGGGTCGTGCTGTTGGCATCAGACGTCATAGTGCACCCACTTCCGCTGGCCGAAGAACTGGACGGCGGTGATGGCCATGATGATGACGAACAGCACCCACCCGGCCGCTGCCGCGAGGCCCATGTTGAGGAACTGCCAGCCCTGGTTGTAGACGAACATGACGATCGTCTGGGTGGAAACGCCCGGACCGCCCTGGGTCAGGATGAACGGTTGCGCGAAGACCTGGAACGAGGTGATCAGGGTCATCGTGGTGGCGAAGAAGAGCGACGGGGTGATCATCGGCCAGACGATGTACCGGAACCGCTGGAAGGCACTGGCGCCGTCGATCTGCGCGGACTCCAGTTGCGACTGCGGCACCTGGTCGAGGGCGGCGGAGAAGACCAGGAAGTTGTAGCCGAAGCCCTGCCAGATCGACATCGCCACAACGGCCGGCATCGCCCAGCTGGAGGAGCCGAGGAAGTTCGGCGCGTCGATGCCGAACCAGCTCTGCAGCCCGCCGTCGATCAGCCCGCCCGGCTGGAACAGCAGCCGCCAGACCATCACGTTGGCCACCATCGGCGTCATCACCGGGATGAAGAACAGCACCCGGAACGCCTGCCGGCCCTTGATCTTCGGCCCGAGCCAGGTCGCCAGCCCGAGCGACACCACCACGTTGAGCGGCACGTAGAGCACCACGAACAGGGCCGTGTTGAGCACCACCCGGCGGAACACCGGGTCGTGCAGCAGATGGGAGTAGTTGCCGAGTCCGAGGAACTTGCGTTCACCGAACACGGGCCAGTCGGACAGGCTGATCCCCAGCGCCATCGCGGTCGGGAACAGCGTGAACACGGCCAGCCCGATCACACTCGGGGCGAGGAAGATTCCGGCGTACCGGCCGTCGCGGCGCAGCGCGGGCCGCCGCCCGGCCCGGAGGGTGCCGGGCGGAGCGACGGTCGTGACGTCCGCGGCGCCCATCAGGATCCCGCGCCTGCCTGGTCCTGGATGGTCTTCAGTGCCTGGTCGGGCGGGACCTCACCGTTCAGCGCCTGGGTCCCGAACCGGCCGAGCAGGTCGGCCACCTGGACCCAGTTCTTGGAGGTGACGAGCGGGACCGAGTTCTGCGACGCGTAGTCCAGCGTCTCTTTGGCGCCGTCGATCCCGGCAGCGGTGAACCAGGCGGGATGAGCGGCCGTGCGGGCCGGGTAGGCGCGACCGGCGGCAGCCAGCGTGCTCAACGGCTTCTCGCTCGTCATCGACATGATCGCCTGGAAGGCGGCGTCCGGGGTCTTGCAGGACCGGGAGATGCCGAAGCCCGAGCCGGCCGTGAAGGTCTTCGAGCCGTCCGGACCGGCCGGGATCGGCGCGATTCCGACCTTGAACTTAGCCTTGCCCTTGGTGTCGATCAGCGACCACGGCCCGTTCAGCTGCATCGCCGCCTTGCCGGAGACGAACTGGGTGGTCTCGAAATCGCCGTTGCCCGACGGCACCGGCGGGGCGATCTTGTCGGTGTGCACGAAGTCGGCGTAGGTCGCGAACCCCTGCTCGAACTTCGGGTCGGTGAGATTGAGCTTGCCGTCGGCAACAGGTTCCGCGCCGGTCAGGGTGCGCACCCACGACGTCACGCCCAGGTCGCCGGGAGTCGTCACCAGTCCGGTCTTGCCTGCTGCGGTGAGTTTCTTCGCGGCCGCCTTGAAGTCGTCCATCGTCCAGCCCGGCTTCGGCTCGGCCACGCCGGCCGCCGCGAACGCGTCGCGGTTGTAGAAGATCACCATCGGGCCCGAGTCGTAGGGGATCGCGATCTGCTTCCCGTCCACCTTCAGGCCGTCCATGATCGGCTTGTCGAAGTCCTCGGCCTTCAGCCCGTACTTCGTCATCAGGTCGTCCAGCGGGAGCATCGCGCTCGCGTACGACGCGGTCCGCAGGCTCTGCATGCCGATGATGCAGGGCGCCTTCCCGCCGGCCAGCAGGGTACCGATCTTCGACCAGTAGCTGTTCCAGTCGGCGCCCTGCAGTTTGACGGTGATCCCGGCGTGATCGGTGTGCGCCTGGTCGGCGACCTTCTGCCAGGCAGCCTGGTCCTCGGTCCCACCGACCCAGAACTGCCAGACCAGATCAGCCTTGTCCGCTGATCCCGATCCACCTCCTGAGTTCCCACCTCCGCAAGCGGAGAGGACTCCCAGCGCTAGTACGGCGGCGGCTGCGACGAGCCGTCGTCCTGCCCGTGTTCTGTTCATGATGACCTCCGCGGCGGCGTGTAGTCATCCGATCTTTAGATGCCTGCTGTGGAGGCGTCAAGGGCTCGCTGTTGTCGACATTGGCTTTGGTGTTGGGTTTACTGGATGAAGACATCCGATGTTTGCTCGGAGGTGAGGACATGCGGGTGACCGATGAGGCGATCAGCCGGATCAAGCAGATGATCGTCGCCGGTGAGCTGCGGCCGGGGGACCGGCTGCCGCGCGAACCCGACCTGGCGGCGCGTCTCGGGCTGTCCCGCAGTTCGCTCCGGGAGGCGGTCAAGGCGCTCGCGCTGATCCGGGTGCTGGACGTCCGGCAGGGCGACGGGACCTATGTGACGAGCCTCGATCCGACCCTGCTGCTGGAGACGATGGGCTTCGTTCTGGACTTACATCAAGACGCGTCGGTCCTGGAGTTCTTCGAGGTACGACGGATCCTCGAGCCGGCCGCCGCGGCCCGCGCGGCGATCCGGATGACCGACGACGAGATCGCCGTACTCCGGACGTTGCTCGACGAGCTCGGGCCGGAGCCGTCGGTGGAGGACCTGCTCGCCAACGACGTGGAGTTCCACCGGCTGATCGCGGTCGGCAGCGGCAACCGGGCGCTCGCCTCGATCGTCGACGGGCTACGCCAACAGACCTATCGGGCCCGGATCTGGCGTGGTCTGACCCAGTCCGACGCGGTCGCCCGGACGGTCGCCGAACATCGCGCGATCCTGGACGCGATCGCCGGCCGCGAACCCGACGTCGCCAAGTCCTGGGCGACCGTCCACATCGCCGGCGTCGAACGCTGGATCCAGGAAACCCTCACCCCCGAGGCGGCTGAAGCTCTACCAGCACCGCCCCCGGCATCGGCACCCGCACCGCCAGCCCCACCCCATCCCACTCCAACCCCTCACTAACCATCCCACTCCGCCGCCGCAATTCCTCCCACTCCTCCTCACCCGGCCAATCCCCAATCCCCATCCCCCGAACAACAGCTACCAGATCACCGGAGCCCAGGGCTCTCCCCGCCGCGGCTTCGGTCGCCACCGGATCGCCCGACTTCGGCGCTCCCGCGCCACCCTGGGTCGCCGCCGTGTCGGCGGGGCGCAGAGCGCCCTCAGCACCCGCCCCGCCAGCGGCCGGAGCTCCGCCCGCCCCCGTCCCGCCAGGGGCTCCGGGGGTCAGGTAGGTGGCGGTGGGTTGCCAGGTGGGGTTGATGTCGGGGAGTTCAAGGCGGATGGTGCGGGTGAGTTCGGGGGCGCCTTCGTACTTGGTTTGGTCCAAGGTGAGGTTCCAGAGGAGGACTGCGATGCGGTCGCGGTCGCGGGAGGCCCAGGCTTCGACCAAGCTGCCGGCTCCGTCACCGGTCAGTTGAACCGGAAGCTCGACCGGGCCGAGGCGATGCAACAGGGACAGGGCATGGAAGCGTGGTTTGGGGAGTCCGCCGACTGTTTGCAGGCCGAAGCCGCCATGGAGAAGGCGTGGCGGGCGACCGAGTTCCTCGAAGTGGTCGGAGGCAACCCAGTAGGACAGCGCGTCGACGCGACCAGCCGCCGACCGCATGCCCCGTAGTACGAACACCCCGGCGAAGACCGAGTCGTTGATCGGATTGAAGTGCGTCGGCGTCACACCCCACTCCGTCCACAGAATCCGCGCATCCCCGAATCCATGCCGCTCCAACGACGCCCGTACGTCGAGCGGCGCACTCCCATAGAGATGTGTCGACACGAAATCCACCGGTGACCCATTCGCCGCGGCATGCGCCAGCAGATCGTCGACCCAGCCGGCCGCCGCCGACGAAGGCCCACCTACCTTCAGCCGCTGATCGACCGCCTTCACCGCGGCAGTCGTCACGTCGTACAGGCGCATCCATTCGGCCTTGGTGCCGGACCAGAAGACCGCGAGGTTGGCCTCGTTCCACACCTCGAAGTCCCAGTTCACGACTTCGTCCAAGCCATACCGCAAGACCAGATGCTCCACCAGCGCCCGAACCAGGTCACCCCACGCCTCATAAGACCGAGGCGGCGAGATGATCGCGCCGTACTCGAAGACGGTCCTCGACGGATCGGCCGCCAACTCGCGCGGCATGAAACCGAGCTCGACCACCGGCCGCAACCCGATCTCCAACAACTTGTCGTAGATCGCGTCGACCACAGTGAAGTCGTAGCCCGTCTCGCCGAAGACACGGGTGTCGTCGTGGAAGATCGCGTGCGCCCGCACAGTCCGTACGCCGAGCTCGTCGTGCATCCGGCGCAGCGCTTGCTCCAACTCCATCCCGATCTCACGCCCGCCGCTAAGATCCTTGCAGAGCAGCTGACTGAGGCGCTCGCTCCCGACCATCGGCACCCACGGCCGTTGCAATTCGATGCCTTCAGCAACGGCATCGACAGTCACGGTGACCACCGGATCGATGCCATCAGCAACGAGCGGCACAGCTCCGACCATCTCACTCGCCCGGCCGGCTGCCGTCACCTCCGGCACACTCGCAACCGCATACCGGTACGCCGTACCGGGGGTGCCCGTGGTGTCGACGTACGGCGGGCCCGCTACCGCCAGGATGTCGCCACTGTGGTGGTCGACCGGCTCCAGCGGACCGTCCTCCGTCGCACGCAGGACCAGATAGCCGACCGCGCCCTCGACCGGCGACCAGTCGATCGTCACCTGCCCGATCCCGCCGACCGCCCGGACCTCCTTCGGTGGGTCGAGATCGGGGAAGGCGAACTCGCGCTGCTCGTCGCTGCGGATCGAGATCCGCGCGTCCCAGTCGGCTTTCGCGTCACGCATCAAGTTCTCCCAGATCGGTTGCTGACGTCCGAAGAAGCGGACAACACGTCCCTCCACTTCTTCGGACGCAACGGGTAGTCGGTGCTGGTCACTCGAGGCCGGCTGAGAATTCCTCCTGGGCGATCAGCGGCCGGATCCGGCGGGCCACCTCGGCGGTGCCGAAACTGCGCCGGATCAGGTCGTTGCCGAAAACGTTGCCGATAGCACCCATCACCATCGCCTGGTCCAGCGACAGGTAGCGTCTGGCGATCAGCCCCGACCGCACCGCGACCGAGTCGTAGAACCCGCCGGCGCCGTACGCGTGCAGGGTCTTCTCGATCCGGCTCAGGTTGTCGATCGCCTGCCTGGGCGCGTAGGACATCGCAAGGAACGCGGCGTGCGGGGTGACCACGCCGTCGCCGTACGCCGGGTTCGGGTTGGTGCCTTCGCGGCAGCCTTCGAAGCCGGCGTCGAAGTTCGTCCCCTCCAGGTCGGAAGGGTAGCCGCCCGGGTCCATCCCGATCGCCTCGACGCCGTAGACGGAGTACCCGCCCTTGGGGTTCGAGGCGGGGGAGAAGCCCCAGTAGCCGTACTTCGCGTCGTCCAGGCCGTGCTCGATCTGCGCGCGGACGGTGAGTGGGTGGTTGATGCCCCAACTGCGCGGTGCCCAGGTCGCCTCCGGGACGAACAGGTCCGGCATCAGCGACTCGAACATGTCGCCGCCCCACGAGGGGACCAGTCGCATGCCGCGGTACGAGTAGGAGCCCTCGAAGACGTCGATTCCGAGATATGTCCGGTGCACGCCCTTGGGCTTCTGCTCGACCCAGGACCAGTCGCAGCTGTCCGGGAAGGTCCGGTACGTCGCGAAGTACTGCGTGTGCGGGACCTGTCCGAGGGCGAAGCCGATGTACCCAGCGATCCGGGCTTCGGTGTTGCAGGTGTCGTAGTGGAACTTGCGGTAGTACACGTCGGGACCGGTGCCGGCGTGGTTGCCTTTGTCGGTCTCTTCGTCCGGTGGCGGAGTCTCGAAGAACCCGCCGCGCATCAGGCCGCCGGGCCGCGCCGCGGGGTTGTAGTAGTAGGCGAAGTTCATCTTGCCGAGCAAGGAATCCGCGAGTGCACGGGCCCGAGGCTCGGCGTTGCGGACCACCATCAGTGCGCAGGCGAACCAGGCGTTGTCGACGCTCGACACGAACGGCGTGATCGGCTTCGTCCCGTCCGGGTCGACGTACCGGACCTCGCCGGTGGCTTCGTCGTACCAGTTGAAGTACATGCCGCTCGGCTCGTGATGGTCGACGTTCTTCATGGTCGTGAGCGTCTGGGTGATCCGGCGGTACGACTCCTGCGGCGAGATGATGCCGAGGTGCTTGGCGACGACGGTGCTCCACAGGTAGCCGCCGATGTTGGTGGGGGAGGTGTAGCTGCTGCGCACCGGTGTGGTCACCGAGTCGCCGATGTTGTCGGCGGGCAGACCGGTGTGCTCGTCGGTCATCGCAACCAGGCTGCGCCAGGTGTCGCGAGCCCATCGGCCGACCAGCGCGCGATCCTGGCGACTCGGGCGCCAGTCGCCTTTGAGCAGCCGGCCGGGGTCGGCGTACTGGGTGGCCGGCGTACCGGCGTACGGGCGAGTGGCGTGGGCGGTGCTTGCGGCCGCGGTGCCGAGCAGTGCGGTGCCGGAAGCGGCTAGCAGGGTGCGTCGGCTGATGTTGGCGGTCATCTGAGCCTCCTTCTTTCAGGTCTTATTTCAGGCCGGTGATAGCGATGCCCTTGGTGACGTGGCGCTGGAAGACCAGGAAGATCACCAGCACCGGTACGACGACGACCACCGCGCCGGCCATCAACAGGCCGTAGTGCTGCGCGTTCTGTCCGGTCGAGTACAGGGCCAGGGCGACGGGCAGGGTGTATTTGTCCTCGGTCTGGGCAATCACCAGTGGCCACAAGAAGTTGTTCCAAGAGCCGAGGAAAGTCAGGATGCCGAGCGTGGCGAGGGCAGGCCGGGTCAGCGGCAGCATGATCCGGCCGAAGATGCCGAGCTCGCTGGTCCCGTCCACCCGGGCTGCATCCATCAGGTCGTCGGGCAGGCCGGCGAAGAACTGCCGCATCAGGAAGACCCCGAACGGCGACACCAGGAACGGCAGGATCAGGCCGGGATAGCTGTTGGCGAGGCCGGCGTTGGTGACGAGCACGAACAGCGGCACGAAGGTCACCATGCCGGGCACCATCAGCGTGCCCATCACCAGGATGAACAGCGGTGTCTTGCCCTTGAAGTTCAGTTTCGCCAGGGCATAGCCCAACATCGAGCAGAAGGTCAGGTTGCCCGCCGTGACGACGAGCGCGACCAGCGTGGAGTTGAGGAAGTAGCGCGGGAAGTTCGCCTTGCCGAACAGCTCGCTGTAGTTGCCCGACGTAGGTGCCTCAGGCAACCAGGTCGGCGGCACGCGGAGGAGTTCGCCATCGGTCTTGAAGGACCCGAGCAGCATCCAGACGAACGGTGCCGCGACCGCGACCAGCCCGAGCGCGGCGATCAGGTAGATCCACCAGCGACGCATCATTTCTCCCTCAGCAGCCGGAACTGGAGGAACGTCAGTACGGCGATGACGACGAACAGGATGTAGCTCATCGACGCGGCGAGCGAGTAGTTGCCGAAGCCGAACTGCTGGTAGGTGTACATCGACACCGAGAGCGTGCTGTTCAGCGGACCGCCCTGGGTCATCACGAACGGCTCCTCGAAGAACTGCAGGTAGCCGATCCCGGTGACCACGCTGGTGAACAGGATCGTTGGCCTGAGCAACGGAACGATCAGGTAGCGGAACCGCTTCCAGGCCGACGCTCCGTCGAGCTGACCCGCCTCCTCGACGGTCTGCGGGATGCCCTGCAGACCGGCGAGGAAGATGATCATCGCCGAGCCGAAGTTGCGCCAGACGGCCATCATGATCAGCGACGGCATCGCCCAGGTCTTCGACGCCAGCCAGTTGGGCCCGTCGATACCGACCCAGCCCAGCGCCGTGTTCAGCAGCCCCGAGTCAGGTGCCAGCACGAACCGCCAGATCACCGCGACCGCGACGATCGAGGTCACCACAGGCAGGTAGTAGCCGACCCGGAACAGGCTCTGGAACTTCTTCACACCCTTGTCCAGCAGCACCGCCGCGGCCAGCGCGACGACGAGCGTCAGCGGTACGCCGATCACCACGAAATAAGCCGTGTTGAAAGCCGCCTTGCGGAACGTCTCGTCGGACAGCGCCTTCACGTAGTTGTCGAAGCCGACCCCGTTCACGGCGAACGGCGTACGGAGGTCGCGTTGTTTCATGTCGGTGAAGCTCATCCCGAGCGACCCCAGCACCGGCCCGGCCGTGAAAGCCAGGAAAAGTACTGCGAACGGCAGCGCGAGGATCCACGCCGCAGCGGTCTGCCGGCCGACCGCTCCGGATCGCTTCGGGCTCGGACCGAGCTTGGGGTCGGGCCCGACCGCTTGCGCGGCCGGTCCCTTCAGCGTCGCTGAAGTCATCGCCGATCAGCCGCCAGTACCGATCGACGACGCCTTGGCCTGGATCGCCTTCGCCGTGTCGGCGGGGGACTGGCCGGTCTTGGCCATCTTCTCCACCTCGGTGTCGAAGGCGGTGGCGACCTGCTCCCAGTTCACGATCGCGGGCGGCGCCTTGGCGTCGTCCAGTTGCTTGCCGAACACCGGCAGCAGCGGGTCGCTGGAGATACTCGGGTCGTCCCAGGCGGCCTTCACGGCCGGCAGGTCGGCGGACAGCTTGAACCACTCGGTCTGCGTCTTCGCGTCGGACAGCCACTTCACCAGCTTCCAGGCGCTGTCCTTGTTCTTGCCGTTCTTGAAGACGACGAAGTTGCTGCCGCCGACGAACGAAGTGGCGGTCTTGTTCTTGGGCAGCATGAAGACGCCGATGTTCGGCTTGATCTTGTCGCCGCCGACCTTGGCGATCGACCCGGCCATCCACGGGCCGGAGATGAACATCGGCACCTGGCCGCTGACGAACTGCGCCTCGGTCTGGTTCGGCGGCAGGTCCGTACCGGCCAGCTTGTCGGTGAAGAAGCTCTGGTAGTACTTCAGCCCCTCCTGCATCTCAGGAGTGTCGAAGGTGAACTGCTTGTCGTCGTCGGTGGTGATACTCGCACCGGCCGACCACGCGAACGGCATCACCGTCTGCCAGGACCCGGTACCGCCCGGCTGCAGGTTGATCCCGTACTTCGCGCCCGCCTTCTCCTGCATCGCCTTGGCCATCGCCTTCAGCCCGTCCCAGTCGGTCGGCGGAGTGGTGATGCCGGCCTTCGCGGCCAGATCCTTGCGGTAGAAGACCAGCCGCGTCTCGACGTACCAGGGCACGCCGTACGACGTACCGCCCACCTTCGTGGTGTCCATCGCGCCGGGGAAGAAGCCGGTCGTGTCGATGCCGGCCGGCGTCGGGTCCAGCGCGCCGAGGTCGGCGAACTCGCCCATCCAGGTGGTGCCGACCATCGCGGCGTCCGGCAGCGACTGCGCCGTGATCGCGGTGGTGAACTTGTTGTGCGCGGCGTCCCACGGGATCGGCGTGACGGTCACCTTGACGCCTGGGTTGGCCTGCTCGAACTCCTTGGTCAGCTTGGGCAGGTTCTCGCCTTCGGTCCCCATCGCCCAGACGGTGAGGTTGCCTTTGGCCGGATCGCTGCCGACGCTACTCGTTGCCTGCGGCGCCGAATCCGTCTTGTCGGACGACCTGCCGCATCCGGTCAACGCGAGGGCCGTCGCCGTGAGGGCTGCACCGCCGATCACCAGACGTCGGTGGAGGGTCTTGCTGATCATCGTCTGTCTCCTCACTCGGTTACTGCTGTCTTCGCTTCCCCCGGTCCGGTACCGCAGCTGTCCCGCAGTACAAGTTCTGTCGCCAGTACGTCGTTCCGCGCCCGGCTCCGCTCCCCGGTCACCCGCTCGTGCAGCCGCTGCGCAGCCAACCGCCCCAACTCCGCCATCGGCTGCCGCACCGTCGTCAACCCCGGCGACACATACCGAGCCGCCATCACGTCATCCCACCCCGTCACAACAACCTCCCCCGGCACCCCAACCCCACCCACGCGCAACGTCTTGAGCGCCGCCAACGCCAACTCGTCATTCGCACAAACCAACCCATCCGGCTTTGTGGTTGCTCTTAGCAACTGCGTGGCGAAGGAGGTACCGGCTTCTTCTGTGAGGGGGACTCTTTCGGGTTGGTTGACGGGGAGGTTGTGGGCGCGGAGGGCGGCTGAATAGCCGGCGTACCGCTCGGATACGTCGTACGAGCTGGCTGGGTCTCCGACGAACAGCAGGTTGCGCCGTCCGTGGTCGAGCAACCTGCTCGTCAACCGTTCAGCGCTGGTCGCACTCTCGCTGCGTACCGAGTCGCACCCCTTGACCGGCGGATGCGCGACAAGCACGATCGGTACTCCGGCCCGGCGCAGCTCCTGCACCGCCGGCAGGTCGAGCGCGTTGCCATGGACAACAATCCCGTCCACCCTGCTCGCCAGGTCGCGCAGGCTGCGCTGTGGATCCGGGTTGCCGTGCGTGACCGTCAGGATCACGCTCTGACCGTGCTCAGCAGCCCACCGCTCGTAGCCCATCAGCAGATCGGAGTAGAACGGACCGGCCAGGTCGGGCAACACGAGCCCGTGCGCCTCATGCCGCTGCACCGCGAGACTCCGGGCGGCTCGCAGCGGCACGTAGTTCAGCTCGCGCGCTGCCTGGTCCACCCGTGCCTTCGCCTTCGCCGACACCGGCCCCGTCCCTTGCAGGACACGCGAAACCGTCGCGATCGACAGCTTCGCGAGCGCCGCGACATCGTAGATCGTCGCCGGCCTGCTGGTTCCGGATGCCATCGGGCGAGTACCTCCTGAGCGGCTGCTGATCTTGCTCCTGACCGGCGTCGGTCCGGCTGCTGACCGGCTTCGGTCCGGCTGTGGAGCGGCTTCGGTTCGGCTGCGGTTCGGCTCCTCGAGCGAAAGTGGAAGCGCTTACACTTTTCGACCCTGCCCTGTCCGCACCCCATCGGTCAAGGCCTCGGCCACCTTCATCACGCTCAGTGGTCCGCGCTGATCGCCAACCGCTGCGGGCCTCCGGCTCCCTCGATCTGCAACGATGACCCGGTGAGCACACACGGGTTGTCAGCGGAACGGGAGGACCGGCTCTGGCTGGTCCGGCACGGCGAGACCGAGTGGAGCAAGTCGGGACGGCATACGTCGACCACCGACCTGCCGCTGACCGCGGAAGGTGAGCGAATCGCCGCCTCGCTGAAGGAACGGCTCGCGGCCGAACAGTTCGACCTGGTACTGACCAGCCCGCGCCAACGCGCCCGGCGTACGGCGGAACTCGCAGGCTTCCCGGATGCCGAGGTCGACAACGATCTGGTCGAATGGGACTACGGGGACTACGAAGGCATCACCACCGCGGAGATCCGCAAGACCGTGCCTGGCTGGACAGTCTGGGCGAACCCCGTACCCAACGGCGAAACGCCCGCCCAGGTAGCCGCCCGCCTGGACCGCGTCAACGCCCGCATCGCCGCGGTCGACGGCGACGTCCTGGTCTTCGGGCACTCCCACGCCCTCCGCGCCCTCACCGCCCGCTGGCTAGAACTGGACGTCACCGAAGGCCGCCACTTCGTCCTCAACACAGCCACCATCTCAGTCCTAGGCTGGGAACGAGGCTCCCCCGTAATCCACCACTGGAACAGCTGAACCCACCCCGCCCTGCCTTCGCCCGGCGCCCCAGCTGCGGCGCTCCTCCATCGCACCGCACGCTGCCTCGCCCGGGAAACGGTTGCCTTCGGACCGGCTTTGCCATCTTGGTGCACAACCTGAGCGATTGGCTGAGCTGAAAGTACTCAAGTCGTGCACAAAGCCGTGTTCAGGGCGCCTACTGGGTGATGAGGTCGATCAGGATGTCGATTCTGTCTTCGTGGTAGGCGGGGCGGAGGCGGTGGCCTTGGGTGAGGGTGGCTAGGCCGTGCAGGGAGCTCCAGAAGAGTTCGGTGAGGGCTTCGTGTTCGGCGCCGGCGAAGGGTTCGGTGGCTTGGTGGAAGGCTTCGAAGGCGGCGCGTAGGGGAGCGGGGGTTTCGTTGGTGCCGAAGGTGAGGTCGGTACGGCGGACGAACATCGCGTCGTACAGGGCCGGGTGCTCGGCGGCGAACCCGAGGTAGGTGCGGGCGATTCGCCGGAGTGCGTCGGGCGGAGAGGCTGCGCCCGAGAGGGCTTCTCGTAGTACGGCGGCTAGTTCCTCGAAACCTTCCAGGGCGACCGTGGCTGCGATGGCGTCCATGTTCTTGAAGTGGCTGTAGAGGACGGGCTGGCTGTACTCCACCTTCTCGGCCAGCTTGCGCGTGGTGACCGCGTCCCAGCCCTCCGCCTCGGCCAGCTCTCGCGCTGCGCCGACGATCAGCCGGCCGCGCTCGGCCCGTTCCCGCTCTTTCCGTGACTCCACCATGGTCCGAATCTAGCAGCGCTAGACAATCTAGCGCTAGTTGGGCTAGCGTTGATCGAAATACTAGCAACGCTAGAAATTGGAGCTGATGATGTCCCTGCGTCGTTTCACCACTGTCCTGACCGTCGCCCTCGCGCTCTTCCCGATGTCGTTCGGTCTGCAATACATCTTCGACGGGGCCGGTGCCGCGAGGAATTTCGGGATCGACCCCTGGCCGACCGGCATTGCAGCGGGCTACTTCCCCGTCAAGGGGGTTCGTGACCTGGCCCTCGGCGTAGTCCTGCTGGTGCTGTTCGTCGCCGGCGAGCGACGCGCGACCGGCATCGCGATGGCGATCGTCACCCTCATCCCGATCGTCGACATGATCACCGTTCTCACGCACGACGGCTCGATCGCGGCCGCCCTCGGCATCCACGGCCTCACAGCACTCGTCGTCGCTGCCGACGCTTTCCTACTCCTCCGCCTGTACGGCGCGCGCAAGCAGCCGCTGAACTCGGCCGACTCGACTCAGTTGGTTGGCGACCCCTCCTAGAGAGCGGGTCGAGCGGCAGCGGCTGCTGGAGACCGCGAGGGGCGGGCGTCCGTCGATCGCGCAGTACTCGCGGAACCCGAGCCTGGCGTACACGGATCGCCCAGCAGGCGAAGACCCCAGCTCCCCATCACCAACTGCCAACCACCGACTAGCCAGCTGGCCAGGCAGCCCCGACCGCTAGAGATCGTCAGCCGGGTAGGGCGTTCCATTGGGCGAGGGTGGAGGCGAGGAGGGTGGCGGTGGGGAGGTTTTCGAACTCCTCGCGGTTGACGAACTTGGCGTCCGTGGCGTCGTCGCCTGCTGTCAGGAGGCCGCCGACGGGGACCGCCTGGTAGTCGCGGATCACGTAGAGCTTGCCGTTCGGGGCCTCGCGTTCGACCTCGCCGACGAAGGAGCCGACCTCGACCTCGAGGCCCGTTTCCTCGGCGACTTCGCGGGTCAGCGCCGTCGGATCGTCCTCGCCCGGTTCGATCCGGCCGCCGGGGAGCGACCAGAGCCCGCGACCCGGCTCGTTGGCTCGCTGGACGACCAGCAACCGATGCTGTTCGTCGTACACGAGAGCCCCGACACACTCGACGCGCTGCTCTGCCATGTGGAGAACCATAAGAGCAGAGAGCGGACACGGATAGCATCACTGCTGACAGTTGTCCAGAGAAGGGATCCCGATCGCTCGTGCGTATCGACCTGCACACCCATTCGAACCGCTCGGACGGCACCGACCCGGTCGACGTCCTGATCGCGCGCGCGAAGCGGGACGGCCTGGACGTGATCGCGCTCACCGATCACGACACGGCCGACGGCTGGGCCGAGGGTCGCCGGGCTGCCGAGGACCTCGCGGTCGGTTTCGTCCCCGGGATCGAGATCTCCTGCAAGCTGAACGGGATCAGCGTCCACCTGCTGGGGTACCTGCTCGACCCGTCGTACGAGCCGCTCGCCCAGGAGCTGTCCACGGTCCGCAACGGCCGCACCGACCGGATCCCCTCGATCGTGGCCCGGATCAACGCGCTCGGCGTGGACCTCACCGTCGACGAGGTGCTGGCCCAAGCCACCGGTACGCCGTCCGTCGGCCGGCCGCATGTCGCCGACGCACTCGTCGCCAGGGGCACGGTCGCCGACCGCGGCGAGGCGTTCGACCGGTTCCTCGCCGACGGCCGGCCGGGCCACGTCTCGCATTACGCGATCGACCCCGGCCGCGCGATCGACCTGGTGCGCGAGGCCGGCGGGGTCCCGATCATCGCGCATCCGTGGGGCCGCTCCAGCCACAAGGTGATCACCGAGGAGACGATCGCGCAGTTCGTCGCCGAGCACGGCCTGGCCGGGATCGAGGTCGACCACCAGGACCACTCACCCGCATCCCGTACGGCGCTGCGCCGGATCGCCGAGAACCTCGGCATCATCTACACCGGCTCCAGCGATCACCACGGCGCCGGCAAGATCGACCACGAACTGGGTGTGAACAGCACCGAGCCGGAGCAGTTCGAGAAGCTGCTCGACGTCGCCAAGGCGAATGCTGCAGCGAGTAGCGCGACGGTTCCCGAGGCCTACCTACCGTGAACAGCGTCGTCAACCTCTCCTTGCTCAGCTCGGTCTTCGTCACGCTGTTCGTGATCATGGACCCGCCGGGCACCGTGCCGGTCTTCATCTCGCTCACGGCCGGCCAGTCCCGCGCGGTCCGGAAGAAGGCCGCCTGGCAGGCCGTGCTGGTCGCGTTCGGCGTGATCGTCGTGTTCGCGGCCTTCGGCCAGCAGATCCTGAGCCACCTCGGCATCACCCTCCCGGCCCTGCAGTGCGCGGGCGGCCTGCTGCTCCTACTGATCGCGTTGCAGCTGCTGACCGATACCGCCGAGGACCCGGTCCAGACGAAGAACGTGAACATCGCCTTCGTCCCACTCGGTACGCCGTTGCTCGCCGGCCCGGGTGCGATCGTCGCCACCATGGTGTTCGTGCAGCGGGCGGACGGGAAGTTCGCCGATGTGGTCGCGATCGCGGTCGGCATCGTGCTGATCCACCTGGTGATGTGGCTGACGCTGCGCTTCTCCGGCGTGATCATGCGGATCCTCGGCGAGAACGGCGTCCTGCTGGTCACCCGGATCGCCGGTCTGCTGCTGAGCGCGATCGCCGTCCAGCTGGTCGCCGACGCCGTCACCGACTTCATCCATGCCAGTTGACGGCGGGCTGACCGGACCGATCAATGCCGACACGCCGGGGAACAACGGACCGATGAACGACATGCTGCCGGGGATGCCGACCAGGTTGTTTGTGGCGACGCCTACCAAGTTGCTGAACTTCGCCGACTGCAAGCGGAAGTATCGCTATACGTACCTGGAGACGCCGCGGCCGCCGAAAGGGCCGCCGTGGGCGCACAACACGGTCGGCGCGATCGTCCACGAAGTACTGGCCGAGTTCTGGCGCTGGCCGGCCTCCCGGCGTACGGGCGTGGAGGCGGTGAACAAGGTCAGGTCGAGCTGGCGGAACGAAGGGTTCCGCGATCTGGACCAGTCGGCGGTCTGGCGGGAGCGCTCCGCGGACATGGTCGCCACCTACCTGCACAACGCCGATCCGTACTTCGAGCCGCGCGGCGTCGAGCGCACGGTGGCGTTCACCACCGAGCGGGCCAGCTTGCGCGGCCGGGTGGACCGGATCGACGAGCGGCCGGCCCGGGACGGCAGCGGCGGGACCGAGCTGGCGATCGTCGACTACAAGACCGGGCGCCGGCCGTTGACCAGCACGGATGCGCGGTCGTCGCTGGCGATGGCGCTGTACGTGCTCGGCGCGCGGCGGGTGCTGCACCGGCCGTGTACGCGGGTCGAGCTGCATCATCTGCCGACGAACACGATCGCGGTCGCCGATCACGACGACCAGTCGCTCGCCCGGCACCAGCGGCGGGCGGAGTCGATCGCCGACGACGCTGCCGCGGCCGAGGCGAAATGGCATGCCGGTCTGACTCCCGCCGAGGCCGACGAGATCTTCCCGCCCGAGCCGTCACCGCTCTGCGGCTGGTGCGACTTCGCCAGAATCTGTCCGCAAGGCCGCCGGGTCGCCCCGCCCCGCGACCCCTGGGCCGCCCTCGACGAAACCGACGCCATCCCCGCCCCGGAAGTCGCCGAAGCCGGCTGAAGAAGTCCTCAACCAGCACCCCCTGCCGGCGCTGCGCCCGCGCGCTCGCTGGGCTCGTGTCCGTCGGCTGAGATTCGCGTGTCAGCGGGATGTGCGCGGCGTGCCAGCGGGGGAGGTGAAGCTGAGGTCACCGAAGCAGAAAGGTGACCTGGATGACCACGAAGACACTCCACCAGGTGTCCGTCCCCGGTGCGACCCTGCACTGCGAGGTCAGCGGCAGGGGGCCTGTTCTGCTGCTCATCTCAGGTGGTGGCACCGACGCCGCCGCGTACGACGGTGTCCGCCCGCAACTGGCCGAGCACTACACCGTCATCAGCTACGACCCGCGCGGCTGTTCGCGCAGCCCGTACGCCGGTACGCCGACCGACGAATGCGTGGACCAATCGGCTGAGGACGCGCTGGCCATCCTCGATGCGCTCGGTGCCGTCGAACCGGCGTACGTGTTCGGTAGTAGCTCCGGCGCGATCACCGGCATGGAGCTCCTCGTCCGGCACCCGGACCGGGTCCGGCTGCTGATCGCGCACGAACCGCCGGCGGTCGAACTGTTGCCCGATGCAACCTCTGCGCGGGAGTTCTTCCTGCAGGTCTACGAGACCTATCGCGAGGGTGGCCGGGCCGCCGCGGACCAGCTGTTCTTCGGCGGGATCGGGATCGGCACGGCGGACGCGTTGCCGGCGCTGGAGGACCTACCGCCGGAGTACCGCGAAGTGGTGGAACGGATGATCGCCAACAGCGACGTGTTTTACGAGCACAAGCTGCTGCCCTTCACCAGCTACCGTCCGGACGTCGCAGCCCTGGCCGAGCTCGAGGACAAGATCGTCGCCGCGGTCGGCAGCGAGTCCTCGAAGGTTTTGCCGGCCGAACCGATCATCGCGCTGGCCGACCGGCTCGGCTGGGACGTCGTCGCGTTCCCCGGTGGGCACGGCGGCTACAGCAGTGACCCGTACGAGTTCGCCACCCTGCTGCTGCGGGTCCTGGCGGGAAAGGTGGCGTGATGTCCGCCAAGACCCTGAACAAACTGGCCGTGCCCGGCGCGACCCTGCACTACGAGGTGACCGGCTCCGGCCCGGTCCTGCTGCTGATCGCCGACGGCGGCTCGGACGCGGGCGCGTTCGACTCGATCGTCGGCCCGCTCGCCGCGGAGTACACGGTGGTCGCCTACGATCCGCGCGGCAACTCCCGCAGCCCGTACGCCGGGCAGCCGGTCGACGAGCAGGTGGAGACCTCGTCGGCCGATGCCCTGGCCCTGATCGACCTGCTCTCCCCGGACCGGCCCGCGTTCGTCTTCGGCACCGGCACCGGCGCGATCACCGGGCTGGACCTGATCACCCGGTACCCGGAGCGGGTCCGGATGCTCGTCACGCACGAGCCGCCCGCGGTCGAGTTGCTCGCCGAGGCGAAGGACTCGCGCGCGTTCTTCGAGGAGGTCTTCGAGACCTTCCGGCACGACGGGGTGCCGATGGCGCAACTGCTGTACGCCGGTGGGACCGGGCTCGACGAGGACGACCTGCCCGCGCCGGAGGACCTCCGCCCGGAGTACCGGGAACTGCTCGACCGGACGGAGGCGAACGCCGCCAACTTCTTCGCGCACAAGATGTTGCCGTTCACCCGCTACCGCCCGGACCTGATCGCGCTCAAGGCGGTCGCGGACAACGTCGTACCGGCCGCCGGGGTGGACGCTGCCCGGCATCTGCCCGCGCAACCGGTGGTGGTGCTGTCCGATGTGATCGGCTGGCCGGTGGTCGCCTTTCCTGGTGGGCACAACGGCTATGCCAGCCACCCGGCTCAGTTCGCCGACCTGCTCGCCCGGGTGCTGGAGGCGGAGATCAGTTAACCGAGTTGACGCCCGGCCGGGCCGCGAAGTAGCGTCTCATCTCTTCCCTTGACAACGGCATGTTCAGCATGCTGACACAGTGGTGTCCGAACCCCCGGGTCCTGACGGATCCGGGGCAGTTCTGTGTGCCGCTGGGCTGCCGGACACCACCTCGGAGTAGAGAGGAGGTACGGCGTGGGGGTCTATTGGGCGATCGCGGTGCGGTCGTTCAGGCGGTTCTCGACCTACCGGATCGCCACCGTGTCCGGTGCGTTCACCAATACCGTGTTCGGTTTCATCTTCTGTGGGGTCTATCTGACCCTGTGGCACACCTCCCCGGGACTCGGCGGGTACGACGTGTCGGACGCGCTCACCTTCGTCTGGCTGCAGCAGGGGCTGCTGGCGCCGATCGGGATCTTCGGCGCCACCACCACGATGGAACTCGGCGAGCGGGTCCGGACCGGCGAGATCGCGGTCGACCTGTACCGGCCGACCCACCTGATGATCTGGTGGCTGTCGGTCGACGCGGGCCGGGCCTGGTTCCAGCTGCTGACCCGTGGTGGCGCGCCGTTGCTGGTCGGAGCGCTGGTGTTCGACCTGAACTTCCCGTCGTCGGCGATCCAATGGCTGGCGGTCTTCGTCACGCTGGCGTTCGGCATCCTGGTGAGTTTCGGCGTCCGGTACCTGGTCGCGCTGTCGGGTTTCTGGATCACCGACTCCCGCGGGCTGGAGGGCCTGGCGATGGTGCTGTCGCTGTTCTTCTCCGGCACGATCCTGCCGCTGGTGGTGTTCCCGGGCTGGATCGGTGAGGTCGCCCGGGCGACTCCGTGGGCGGCGACGCTGCAGGTGCCGATCGACGTCTGGCTGGACCGCAACCCGGGCGGCATCACGTCCGCGCTGCTGTTCCAGCTGTTCTGGATCGTGGTGCTGTTCCTGGTCGGTCGCCTGGTGACCGTGCTGGCGACCCGGAAGGTGGTGATCGCCGGTGGTTGAGTTGCTGCGACGCGCGCCCGCGCAGTACTGGATGCTGGTGACGATGTGGATCCGGTCGTCGCTGGCGTACCCGGCGTCGTTCGTGTTGATGCTGGTGAGCCAGGCGCTGATCACCGGGACCGACTTCATCGCCGTGCTGCTGATGTTCAGTCACATCAAGTCCTTCGGCGGATTCAGCCTGGCCGAGATGGCGTTGCTCTACGGCACGGCGTCGATGACACTCGGCCTGGCCGACCTGTTCACCGGTTCGATCGAGCGGATCGGGCAGCGGATCCGCGGTGGCGATCTCGACGTCTGGCTGATCCGCCCGGTGCCGGCCTTCCTGCAGGCCGTCACGGACAACTTCGCCCTGCGCCGGCTCGGCCGTCCGCTGCAGGCGCTGCTGGTGATGGTGGTTGCCCTCGGCAATCTTCAGATCGGCTGGACGGTGCCGAAGGTGGGGCTGCTGGCGATCTCGCTGATCAGCGGGTCGATCATCTTCGCGGCGATCTTCGTGCTCGGTGCCGCCTTCCAGTTCGTCTCGATCGACTCGGCCGAGCTGGCCAATTCCTTCACCTACGGCGGTCAGCAGCTCACCCAGTACCCGCTGTCGATCTTCGGCAGGAACATCGTCCGGGCGGTCACCTTCGTGGTCCCGCTGGCCTTCGTCAACTACTACCCGGTGCTGTACGTGCTGGGCAAGCCGGCGCCGCTCGGGCTGCCGGCCTGGATCGGCCTGCTCGCGCCGGCCGTCGCCGTCGTCATGATCGCGCTGGCGGCGCTCGCCTGGCGCGGTGGCCTGCGTCGCTATCGAAGTACTGGGAGCTGAATGTGAGCGTCATCGAACTCCAGAACGTGTCCCGCGCCTTCACGGTGTCGAGCCGGACCGGGCTGCGGCGGACCCGGCGTGAGGTCCGTGCGGTGGACGGACTGTCGTTCACCGTCGAACCCGGCGAGGTGATGGGCTACATCGGCCCGAACGGGGCCGGCAAGTCCACCACGATCAAGATGCTGACCGGCATCCTGGTGCCGACCGGCGGCTCGATCCGGGTGGCCGGCGTGGACCCGTCGCGGAACCGGATGAAGCTGGCCAAGCGGATCGGCGTCGTCTTCGGCCAGCGGACCACGCTGTGGTGGGACCTGCCGCTGAAGGACTCGTTCGCGGTGCTGCAGAAGATGTACGGCGTACCGAAGGACCGGCATGCGCAGAACCTGGCCACCTTCGTCGAACTGCTCGACCTCGGCGACCTGCTCGACGTACCGGTCCGGCAGTTGTCGCTCGGGCAGCGGATGCGCGGCGACATCGCGGCCGCGCTGCTGCACGACCCGGAGATCGTCTACCTGGACGAACCGACGATCGGGCTCGACATCATCAGCAAGGCCCGGTTGCGCGAATTCCTTGCCCAGGTCAACAAGGACCGCGGTACGACGATCATCCTGACCACCCACGACCTCGACGACATCGAGGCGCTCTGCTCGCGGGTGATGGTGATCGACCACGGGCGCCAGGTGTACGACGGCACCCTGTCCGGTCTCCGCGCGAGCCAGTCGGCGCCGCGCACGCTGGTGGTCGACCTCGCCTCGTCGCTGCCACCCATCACGGTCGACGGCGCCACCGTCACCAAGGTCGACGGGCCCCGCCAGTACCTTTCCTTCCCCACCACCAGCTCGGCCGCACCCCTGGTCGCCCAGATCGCCGCCGCCTACCCCCTGGTCGACCTCTCGGTCGCCGAACCCGACATCGAGTCCATCATCGCCCGCCTCTACCTGGCTCCGAGTCCCTCGGCAGGCGCATGACCTGCTGGTCGTGTTCTCGTTGATGTGGTGGTGGGACCCAACCGGTCCGGTCGGTCTGGGGGTAGACAGGGTGTGTCGACGATGACGGATCAGCGGACAGGTGCGACGGCTCCCCCCGCGGACGGGCCGGCCTTCGTCGACTGGGTGCGACCGCACCTGGCCGCGATGGCCAGGGTCGCCGCGCGGCTCGCGGTGGGCGCGGACCGCGACGACATCGTGCAGGAGTCACTGGCCCGGGCGTGGCTGAAACGCGACCAGTTCGACGACTCCCGCGGTACGGCGTCGTCGTGGTTGCTGGCGATCACCGCGGACCAGGCACGCAAGGCGGCCCGCAAGCTGCGCCCGGTCGCCGAGCTCGACGACCACGACGAACCCGAGGATCGCCAGGACGTGGAAGGGCGGGTGGACGTGGCCGAAGCGCTCACCACGTTGTCGGCCCGCCAGCGGCTCGCCGTGGACTGTTACTACTTCGCTGACCTGTCGATCACTGACACGGCAGCCGTGATGGGTTGCTCCGAAGGCACCGTCAAATCAACTCTTTCCGATGCGCGGGCCCGCCTGCGCTCCTTGCTGGAGGTCAGCGAATGAGCCCGACCGACGAGGTCGACGACCTGCTGACGGAGGCCGGCGCCCGCTGGCGGTCCGGTCAGCCGTCCCCGCCCGAACCCGACCTGGACCGGATCCTCCGGCCGAAGAAGCCGCGCCGCTGGCTGGTCCCGGCGCTCGCCGCCGCCAGCGTCGCCGTGATCGCCACGGCCGCGCTCGTCGTCCTGCCGGACAGGGACGACCACGCCCCGACGGTTGCCCAGGGCAAGCAGTCCCAGGGTTTCGGGGCGTTGAGCTCCCCGGCCACAGCCAAGAAGCATCCGTTGCAGGTGCGCAACGGCGACCGGGTCCAGGTCGACGGCCAGGTCATCGCAGCCCCTGGCAAGCCCGTCGTCTACTGCATCCCCGTCGCCACGGATCTCCCGGCGATCGTCGGCGAAGGTCCGAAGGCGCCGAAGTGTGCGCAGGGTGCCGAAATCACCGTGACCGGCGTGGTCGTCGACAAGTTGCCCCAGCTGACCACGGTCCAGGGCGTGCAGTCCGGATTCGCCCACCTGGAAGGGATCTGGACCGACGGGAAGATCGCCGTCGACAAGCAGGGCCCGGTCGTGAACAAGCCGATCGACCTCGGCAAGGTGCCGTGCGCCCCGCCGGCCGGCGGCTGGAAGCCGGGCGAGACCAACGACCTGGTCACCGCGGCGGTCGCGGCCTTCGTCGACGCGCGTCCCAGCCAGCTGCAGGAGATCTCGATCGGCTGGCCGAACGGGATCCCGGCCGGCAACGGCACCCCGACCGGCCCGAGCGTGCTGATGATCGGCGTGGCCCACGGTGATCTCGCCCAGATCCGGCAGTTGGTCGCGCCGCTGGTCAAGGGCAACCTGTGCGTGCGGCAGGTCAAGCTCAGCAAGTCGGAGATCGAGAAGCTCCGCAATCAGCTCGCCGCTATCCCGGCCTCCGTCCTGAAGCCGCTCAGCTACGGCGGCGGCGTCGGCGACCACCCGGTCAACGTCGACCTGGTCGTCCTCGACGACAAGGCGGTCACCGCCCTCGAACCGCTGGGCCTGGACAACCTGAACATCGAACCGGTCATCCGTCCGGCAACCTGAGCACCGAATCGGTCAGCTGAGTAGGTCGACCAAGGCATCGCCGCGGGGTGTGCGCTGGATGCGCACCTCGCGGCCGACGCGTCGCCGGACCACCAGACCGGCTGACGCCAGCTGAGTGCAGTGGTACGTCGCGGTGCTCGGCCCCGCATCCAGTTGCTCGGCCACCCCGCCCATGCTGCTCGGCCGATCCAGTGCCCGCAGGATCGCGGCCCGGATCGGCCCGAGCAACAGGCTCAGGCTGTCGGCGGCCGCCGCGACCGGTCCTGCCCCGAGCCGGTCCAGCCCCGGCACCGGGTACCCGAGCCAGGCCCGATCCGGCTCGTCGAGGTTGAACACGGACGCGGCCGACCCGGACACCAGCGGCACCAGGACCAGCGGGCGATCGGAGAGTTCGACGCGATACGGGTGCCGGTCGGAGAGGTAGAGCGTCTGGTCGGCGTACCGGACTCTGCTGCTCAGGTTGGACAGCAGCACGTCCAGGCCGCCGGTGACCACGGCTGCGCCGATCCGCTCGGCCTCGCGGGTCCGGAGGGCGGTGGACTGCTGCCAGATCGGGCTGTACGCCTTCCAGGCAGCGGTCAGCACCTTCACATACAGGTTGGTCCATTGCCTCGGCCGGCGCAGCGCGCCTCGCCACGGCGCCGGCGGCTCGCCCGGTGCCAGCATCTCGACGCCTTCGCTCAGCTCGTCCGGAGACAGGTCGGCGACCCGGGTGAGCTGGTCCTCGACGGGGGAGCCGTCGATTCCCAGCGGCGTCAGGCAGGCGGGCAGCAGGGCCCGGGTGCGGTCGAACATCGGGGTCACGGCCTGGGCGGCGTCGGCCGGCAGCGCCCGGCGTACGGTCCGGATCCAGTCCGGCGCGATGCCCTGCCGGGGACCGCCGAGCGCATCGACGACGATCGAGATCAGGCTGGCTGTCGGCGCCGGGGCGACCGCGATCCGGACCCGGTCGAGATCACCCAGGACGAGCTCGGTGTGCCGGGGACTGTGGGTCTGCGGTGCGACGCCGTCCGCCGCGGATTGCACCGTCATCGGGGTGGCCACCCTCCGCTCGGGGAATTCTTGTCTAGACCAAAATAGGTCACCCCGGGGGTCGGTACAGACCACAATAGAGCGGCGGACAGGCCCTTTTGGTGCCCGCCGAAAGGGTTGACGGCAGCCGGACGGCAGGCCGCGGCAGCCAGACGGCAGGTCAGCGTTGGTGGAAGAAGTCGACCAGTACGCGGGCGGTCGCGGCCGGCTGGTCGATCGCGGGGGAGTGGCCGGCGTCCGCGATCACCTGCGCGTGGACACCGAGGGCCTCGGCCATCGCGTCCTGGACTTCCTGCGGCCAGCCGTCGTCGGTTTCGCCGTAGACGACCTGGGCGCGGACGCCGGACTTCGCCAGCTGGTCGGTCCGGTCGTCGGTGTCCAGCAGCCGCTTGGTGATCTCCGCGAGGCTGATCGGTGTGTTGCCGGTGAACCGCTTCCGCAGGAATGCGGCGACCTCTTCGGCCGGCGCGACGTACGCCGGGTCGTTGCTGTCGTGCTCCAGCTTCAGGTCGTAGACCTGCTCGATCGGCAGGTTCTCCAGACCGAACGCGAGCATCTGCAGCCCCTGCCGCTTCACCTCGTCGCTGAAGGCGGCCGGGCCCGAGCACAGCAGCGTGATGGTGGAGAAGACGCTCGGGTCGGTCAGCACCGCCTCGCGTGCGACCAGGCCGCCGAACGAGTGCCCGACCAGCTGGCTGTACCCACCGAGCGCCCGGCTCATCGCGACCACGTCCGCGCCGAACTCGGCCAGCCCGTACGCCGAAGCGTCGGCCGGCCCGGGTGTTTCGTACTGCCCGCGTTGGTCCACTGCCACGGTGATCCACCCGTACCGCGCGAGGTGGTGCACCAGGGGGGTGAAATCTTCCTTGCTGCCGGTCCAGCCCGGGACCAGCAGGACCGTGCCGAGCGGCGTACCGACATCCGGCTTGGCCTGCAGCGTGGCGAAGCTGCCACGGTCGGTCTCGAGGGTCGCGGGGTGCACCCCGTCGGGCAACGTCAGCGTGCGCGGAGTACTCACGAACCCAACCGTATCCGGTCCCGCGTTGCGTCCGAAGAAGTGGACGGGACGTCCCTCCGCTTCTTCGGACGCAAGCAATCGCCGGGGTGCGGTACGGGGCGTTCCGTGGTGCGGCACAATGACGGGCGTGCCTCGCACACTCGCGGTTGCCAACCAGAAGGGCGGCGTGGCCAAGACGACCACGGTTGCCTCACTCGGAGCTGCCCTGGTGGAACTCGGTCAGCGCGTGCTGCTGGTCGACCTCGATCCCCAGGCCTGCCTGACGTTCTCGCTCGGCATCGATCCCGAAGACCTGGACAAATCCATCCATCACGTGTTGCTCGGTGGGGTGAAAGCACGCGACGTATTGGTCGGCACCGACGAGGGTCCGGACCTCTTACCGGCCACGATCGAGCTGGCGACGGCCGACGTCCGGCTGGCGGCCGAGAGCGGACCGGAGCAGATGGTCCGTACGGCGCTACGGCCGCTGCGTACGGCGTACGACTGGATCCTGATCGACTGCCCGCCGACCCTCGGGCTGCTCACCGTGAACGGGTTGTCGGCGGCGTCCGACGTACTGATTCCCTTGCAGTGCGAGACTCTGGCGCATCGCGGGGTCGGCCAGTTGCTCGACACGATCCACGATGTCCAGCAGCTGACCAACCCCGGTCTGGAGATCCTCGGCGTACTGCCAACGCTGTACGACGGCCGTACGACGCACGCTCGGGCCGTCCTCGACACGATCGCCGAGACGTACTCGCTGATCGTGCTGGGGCCGCCGATCCCGAAGTCGATCCGCTTCGCCGAGGCGCCGGCGATCGGCCGGACGATCCTCTCGACCGCCTCCCGCACCGCCGGCGCCGACGCCTACCGCAAGGTCGCCGCCAACCTGCTCTAGTGTCCTGAGTCGGAAGTTCGTGCACATCTCCGGCGCCCAGGCACGCACCTCACCACCGGAGCTGAAGCACGACCCTCCGACTCAGGACACTAGCTGTTCTTGTCCGGGTACGGCGGCAATGAGGTGGATCCACCAGCTGGAGCCGCGGCCGGCGTCCTGCGGAGGCGGTGGCGGAAGCGCCAGAGCGGGATGCCGATCAGGGCGAAGGCGATCAGGAACGGTAGCAGCGCGCCGAGCATCGTCAGCAGGACGGTGACGGTTGCCGCGAACGCCTTCCAGCCGTCCTTCAGGCCGCCGACGAAGCCGGTCTCGTCCTTCTTCGGTGCCGGTGGGGCCTTGCCGGGTTCGGTCATGGTGAGGTTGAGCGTCGCGAGTTCGGTCTGGCCGGCGAGCGCCTTCTGCTTGGCCAGCAAGGATTCGAGGTCGGCCTCGCGCCGGGTCAGCTCGGACTCGACCGAGACGATCTCGCCGATCGTGGTCGCCTTCGCGAGCAGCGCGCGCATCCGGTCCAGGCTGGCCTTCTGCGAGGAGATCCGGCTGGCGACATCGACCACGGACTCGGTCGCGTCGGTGGACTCCTGCTGGATCGCGGTCCGCTTCCCCAGTCCGGACAGCCGCTGGATCGCGATCTCGTACTGCGCGGTCGGTACCTTCAGCGTCAGACTCGACCGGGTGATCCGGCCGTCGCTGTCGCTGCCGGAATTCTCGTTCGTGACCAGGCCGTCCAGCGCCGTGACGATGCCGATCGCCTTCTGCCGTTGGGCATCCACGTCCGCCGTCTCGACGCTGAGCGAACCGGTCTTGATGATCGCCCGGGTCACCGTCGGCTGGTTGTTCGCCGTACCGCCCGCTTTCGAGTCGGTCGGCGCCTTGCCGTCCGTTGCCGCGGCACCTTGTTTTTGTTCGGGTGCCACCGCGGCATCGCCCGTGCCGCTGCCGCCGGAGCTGCTGCTGTCGCCGCCGGCGCTGCAGCCGGACAGCACTACGGCCGCGGCCAGGATCACTCCTGCTACCGCGGCCGTCCAACGAGTCCTCGTCATCGCCCCACCCTTTCCCGCCATGGATCAATGTCTGACCTAGGACGGGTGGGAAGGCGGCGTTCGTTGCGCGAGACCGGTCACCGTTCAGCCACGAACCGGTCTCGCTTTCGTACTGCTTACTCCGGTGCGGTGAACGTGGGGAGGACCGCCGAGGCCTTCTTGGCCCGCTTCGGCTTCTCCTCGGCGACAGGCACCTCAGCCGCCTTCTTCACAGCCCGCTTCCGAGTCGCCTTCTTGACCGGCACCTCATCAGCCGCCTTCTCAGCAGCCACCTCAACCTGCGGCTTACCCTCAGCACTAGCCTTAGCCGCCCGCTTCCGAGGCGCCTTCACCGGAGCATCTTCGCTGACCTCAGCGACGGCCTTGGTGGCGCGCTTCCGGGTCCGGGGAGCCTTCGGGGCCTCCTCGGCTACTGCTGGCACTTCACTGACCTGCGGCGTTGTTTCGGTCGACTCCGCAGCTGGGCTCGCTGTGGCGCGCTTGCGGGTCCGCTTCCGTGCCGGTGCTTGTTCCTCGACCGGAGCTTCGACGGACTCGACCTTGGGCTCAGCGATCTTCGCCTCGGCGACCTCGGAGGCGGGGGCCTCGGTGGTGGCTGCCTCGGACGCGTTCGTCGTACGGCGGCGGGTGCGTTGGCGGGATTTGCGGGCGACCTCGGCGGCCTGGGTCGAGGACTCGACGGTCGGCGGCACCTCGGTCTTCGCGGTGACGTCGTCCTCGGACTTCGGCTGCGTCGCCGCGGCCTCGCCCTCGACGACCCGCCCACTGCGCGTCCGCCGACGGTTGCGGCTGTTGCGCTTGCGGGTCGACCGCTGGCCGGACTCACCGTCGCTCTTGTGCTCACCGCGGGACGGCTCGCTCCGCACGTGCTCACCGCGCCCACCACGGGCGTCCTCGCCGCGCGAACCACGGCCGTCACCTTCGTGCCGGCGGGCCGGGCGTTCCCGGGGAGCGCGTTCCTCGGCCGGGCGGGCCGGCTTGATCCGGCCCTTCGCCTCGGTCGGGATGCCGAGGTCGTGGTACAGCTCCGGTGACGTGGAGTAGATCTCCTGCGGTTCGTCGTACGGAAGGTCGAGTGCCTTGTTGATCGTCTTCCAGCGGACGATGTCCGGCCAGTCGACGAACGTGACGGCGATCCCGCTCGCGCCGGCCCGGCCGGTGCGGCCGATCCGGTGCACGTACGCCTTCTCGTCCTCCGGGCAGGTGTTGTTGATGACGTGCGTGACGCCCTCGACATCGATGCCGCGGGCAGCGACATCGGTGCAGACGAGGACGTCGACCTTGTCCCCACGGAACCTGGTCAGCGCGCGCTCACGGGCCTGCTGGTTCAGGTCGCCGTGGATCGCCGCCGCCTTGAAGCCGCGGTCGATCAGGTCGTCGGTCAGCCGGGACGCCTCGCGCTTGGTCCGGCAGAAGATCATCACCCGGCCGCGGTCGTCGGCCTGCAGGATGCGGGCGACCACCTCGGGCTTGTCCAGGTCGTGCGCGCGGTAGACGAACTGCGCGGTGGCCGGCACCATCTGCGAGTCGTCGTGCGACTCGGCCCGGATGTTCAGCGGGTGCCGCATGTGCGTCCGGGCCAAGGTGATGACCGCGGACGGCATGGTTGCCGAGAACAACATCGTCTGGCGCAGCTCGGGGGTCTTGCGCAGGATGCGTTCGACGTCGGGCAGGAAGCCGAGGTCGAGCATCTCGTCGGCCTCGTCCAGGACGAGCACCTTGATGTGCGACAGGTCGAGCACGCCGCGGTTGGCGAGGTCGAGCAGGCGCCCCGGCGTACCGACGACGACGTCGACACCGGCCTTGAGCGCGTCCAGTTGCGGGTCGTAGGCGACACCGCCGTAGATGGTGAGAACCCGGACGGTCCGCACGGTCGATGCGGTGACGAGGTCCTTGGCGACCTGGATGGTCAGCTCGCGGGTCGGGGTGACGACCAGCGCTTGCGGCTTGCCGGGCGCGGCCAGCTCCTCGTAGTCGGCTTCGCCGGGGGAGATGGTGCGCTGCAGCAGCGGGATACCGAACCCGAGGGTCTTACCGGTACCGGTTCGGGCCTGGCCGATCAGGTCGGTCCCCATCAGTGCGATGGGAAGCGTCATCTCCTGGATCGGAAAGGGCTCCACGATGTTGACGCGATCGAGCGCGTCGCAGATCTCGGGCAGGACGCCGAGCTCTCGGAAGGTGGTCAGGCTGATCGCCTCTCACATGCTTGTACGGACAGTTGCAGCAGGGCCGGGCGCCAGGGGCGGATCGACTCGATCCACCCTCGAATTTCACGGCGCGGGACACTGTGCAAGCGGCTCGCACCAGCTGCCCATCTGGGCGCGTCACCGGCGAAACACCCCCCAGTGTAGCGGGAATACCCGCCACGGCCGCCCGCGCACATTCCGCCTCCGGCGCCGCTGTCCCGATATGGTGCGGGTCATGACCGAACTGACGGCCTTTGATGATCCCGCCTACCGGGCCGCGGCGGTGGATCTGCTGGGCGTGCTGGCGTACGGCGAACTGACGGCGTTCGAGCGGATCGCCGAGGACGCGAAGCTCGCGCCGACGCTCGACGACAAGGCCCAGCTGGCCCAGCTGGCGACCACCGAGTTCGGGCACTTCGTCCAGCTCCGGGACCGGCTGGTCGCGCTCGGCGTGGACCCGATGGACGCGATGCAGCCGTTCGTCACCCCGCTGGACGCGTTCCACGACCACACCGCGCCGTCGGACTGGCTCGAGGGCCTGGTCAAGGCGTACGTCGGCGACGGTCTCGCGAACGACTTCTACCGCGAGGTCGCGGCGTACGTCGACGCCGAGACCCGCGCCCTGGTGCTGGAGGTCTTCGCCGACTCCGGCCAGGCCGAGTTCGTCGTCGACCGGGTCCGCGCCGCCATCGAGGAAGACCCCAAACTAGGCGGCCGCCTGGCCCTCTGGGGCCGCCGCCTGGTCGGCGAGGCCCTGAGCCAGGCCCAACGAATAGCCGCCGACCGAGACCCCCTAGCAGCCCTCCTGGCCGGCTCCGTAGACCGCCCCGGCCTCGACCTGGCCGCCATCGGCCGGATGTTCACCCGCCTCACCGAAGCCCACACCGCCCGAATGACAGCCCTAGGCCTCCAAGCCTGACCCCACCTTCGGGATCTCGTACGTCGCGGCTCCCCGTACCCGTCTTGGGAATTTCCGGGTACTCGCCATCCGCACTATAGTGCTGACATGGGTACTATAGTGCGGATATCGGCACTATAGTGTTGGGATGGATCTGTCGCGACCGGTGAGCACAGTGGTTCCCAGCCTGGATGGGCCGGTGCTCGCGGTTCTGGCTCGCACAACGCGACCGTTGACTGGTCGGCAGATCCAGCAATTGGCGTCCTCCGGTAGTGAGAGCGGCACGCGCAAGGTGCTGCGCAGACTTTCGTCCACAGGGCTGGTAAATGCCACCGAGGTTGGCGCCAGTACGCAGTACCTTCTCAATCGAGAGCATCTAGCTGCTGATGCCGTGATCGAGCTGCTGAATCTTCGCGGCAAGTTGATCGAACACATGCGAGATGCGATCGACGTTGAGTGGATCGGGAAGCCACTGACGGCAAGCTTGTTCGGCTCGGTGGCGCGAGGAGACGGCGGGCTGGACAGCGACATCGATCTTCTTGTCGTGCGCCAGGTCGATGAAATCCATCCGCAGTGGGAGCAGCAACTCAGCTCGCTAGCTGAGCGGGTTCATCGATGGACAGGAAACCACCTCCAGGTCTATGACGTCAGCCGGACCGAGCTTCTTGCTCATTTCGCGGCCAACGAGTCAATCGTCAATGACTGGCTCCGCGACTGCGTCACCGTCTACGGACAGGACTTCCGACAGCTCCGAAACCGACTCATGCATGGGGGACCTGACGATTGATGCGGCCAAGTGGACGGACTGAGGATTGTGGCGCGGGCCAGGCCCGCATCCGGCTGAGCCAGGCCAGGGCATTCCTGGACGCTGCTGACCTGATCGGCCTCGAGGAAGATGAACTCGCGAGCGACAACGTGGTCGCTGCCCTGGCTGTACTTGCCGGCATCGCTGCTGCAGATGCGGCCTGCGGTGCCACCCTGGGTCGCAGGTCGAGAGGGCAGGATCATCGCCAGGCGATCCAGCTGGTCGAGCAAGCCGGTCCCGATGGAAAATCTCTCGCGCGTGCCCTGGGTCGCCTGCTCGACGTCAAAGATGGAGCGCACTACGGCATGGTGTTTGTGAGCGCTGCACAGGCGAAGGCGGCGTTCCGCAATGCAAGCACGCTCGTCGATGGAGCCACGAAGTTGTTGACCTAGCGTACGGCGTACATGCAGAGCGGCCGCCTGCCCCGGGGAGGGGTGGCGGCCGCTGGGGTGAGGTTGGTTAGACGGTTGATCTTGAGCGGCTCTGGTAGCCGGCGATGACGGCGACCACGATGACGGCGCAGATGACCTGGATCAGGTACTGCGTCCAGTCCGGTCCGCTGGTGTCTTTGACGCCGAGCGCCTTGGCGATCAGGCCGCCGATGAAGGCACCGATGCCGCCACCGAGGATGGTCCAGCCGAGGCTGATGTTCTGCTTGCCGGGCAGAATGAGCCGGGCAAGCGGCCCGAAGATGATGCCTGCGATCAGGCTGACGATGAGCATCCAGACCCAGTACACGGTTCCTCCTAGAGGGATGACTGACCTGCAGCCATCCTGGTGCCCTGCCTTAAACGGTCAGTCCACCAGACCCGCAGGTCTACTCCTCATCGTCCTCGGATCGTCGCCCTCTGCAACCGGGACACGCGGCTGAGCCTCAACCGTTGCGAACCCGACCCCGAAGCCGGCCGTCGTGGCCGGCTCTGGGACGGGGCTGAGACTGCGTCCGTACTGCGTGGTGCAGGCGCTCAGATGGCGCCGAAGCCGACCTTGCGGCTGGAGACCTCACCGATCTCGACATAGGCGAGCCGGTCCGCCGGGACCAGCAGTTTGCGGCCCTTCTCGTCGGTCAGGGACAACAGGTTGCTCTTACCGCTGAACGCGTCCGCCACGACCTGCTCGACCTCGGCCGGGCTCAGTTCGCTTTCCAGTACCAATTCGCGATTGGCGTGCTGGACGCCGATCTTGACCTCCACGAAACCCTCCCGGGCGCGTTCCGACCGGCGGCTCTCGCCGGTACCCGATTCGAGCCTATCCGTTGCCGGACCCCAGCTCTCACCAGTCCGCCCAGAGCAGAACCACCAACAGCTCCCAAGGGAGCAGGCGGCAGCCTGCAGTACGGGTCAGGACTCGGTACGGGGGAAGCCTCGGATGCCTCGCCAGGCCAGGCTGGCCACCAGGTCGGCGGCTTGTTCCTGCGCCAGCGTCGGGTTGTCGGCGGCCAGCCAGTAGCGGGCGCTGACCTGTGCCATCCCGACCAGGCTGACGGCGAGCACCATCGACTGTTCCTTGTTCAGCCCCGCGTCCGCGCTGATCACCTCGGAACACGCCTCGGCGCACGCGTGCGTCACCCGGTCGACCCGCTCCCGCACAGCCGGCTCGTTGGTCAGATCCGACTCGAACACCAGCCGGAACGCGCCCTGGGCGTTCGCGACGTACTCGTAGAAGGCGTGGATCGTCGCGCCGACCCGCTCCTTGTTGTCCTCGGTCGACCGCAGCGCCTCGCGGACGGACGCGACGATCGCCTCGCAGGAGCTGTCCAGCAACGCCAGATACAGATCCAGTTTGCCGGGGAAGTGCTGGTACAGGACGGGCTTCGAGACGCCGGCGCGGTCGGCGATGTCGTCCATCGCGGCGGCGTGGTAGCCGTTCGCGACGAAGACTTCCTGGGCCGCCTCGAGCAGTTGCGCGCGGCGGGCCAGCCGCGGCAGGCGGCTGCCGCGTTTGGGCGCAGTCTCCGGTGTCGTCGACACGTCGGCTCCTTCGGTGTTGCGGTCCGGAAGCCGGTGGCCCCCGGGTAGTTGAAGCGAATCCTACCTAGCGGTAGTCGTCCTCGCCCGCTTCGCCGATCGTTCGGTGCTGTTCGTCGACGTCGGCCGGGTCCGCCTCGTCCGGCAGATCGGCCTCGCTGTCGATCAGTTCCTCCAGACCAGCGGCCGGCTGGTATTGCTCCAGGACATCCGCCTCGGGTGCCTCGTCCGGCACCTCGACGATGCTGTCCGGTACGTCGGGATCGCTGCTCATCCAGGACTCTCCTCTCACGGAATGCGTGGACCGGTACCCAGGTCGTGAAGGTTAAGACGGCAACGGCCGCGGATCGTCGTACAGGCCGTCCAGCACGTCGCCGTACTCCTCGATCCGGGCCAGCACGTCGGCAGGCAGGAAGGTGAGTTCTTCCACTGTGGTCGCCGCGGCCACTTCGTCCCAGTCGATGGGTGTCGAGACCCGCGGTTCGTCGGCGCCGCGCAGCGAGTACGGCGCGAGCGTGGTCTTCGCGCCGGCGTTCTGGCTCCAATCGATGAACACCTTGCCCGGCCGGAGTGCCTTCGTCATCGTCGCCGTCACGTTCTCCGGCAACGCCTCGGCGAGCTGCTCCGCCAACAGCTTGGCAAATGCGCTTGTACTACGGGACGTCGCCGGCTCGATCGGTACGTAGAGGTGCATCCCCTTGTTTCCGGACGTTTTCGGCCACCCTTCGAGGCCGAAGTGGTTCAGCAGTTCGCGCAATGCCAGGGCGACGTCGCAGCACTCGACGATGGTCGCGCCGGGGCCCGGGTCGAGGTCGAACACGATCAGGTCGGCGGTGGGAGTCTTCCCGTCATCGGACAACCCGATCCGCCACTGCGGAACGTGCAGCTCGAGCGCGGCCAGGTTGGCGAGCCAGACGATCGTCGGTACGTCGTCCGCGACCACGAACTCCGCCTCGTCCCGCCCCGTGGAACTACCAGGGGTAGGCAGTGTCACCCTGCGGACCCAGTCCGGCGTACCGCGGGGTGCGTTCTTCTCGAAGAAGTACGCCGCGCCGGTCCCGTCGGGCCAGCGCTTGCGGGTCAGCGGGCGGTCGGACAGGTGTGGCAGGAGCAGCGGCGCCACCTGGTGGTAATAGTCGATCACCTCGGCCTTGGTGAACCCGGTCTGCGGATAGAGCACCTTGCCGAGGTTGGTGAGCTTCATCGTCTGACCGTCGACCTCGGTCGTCACCTGCGTCTCTGCCATGTTTCCCAGTGTCCATTCTCAACCGGTTCTACTATGGTTTCGTGGAAGGTTACGGGGCAGTAACTGGCACGACCCCCAACCCCGAGCCAAGCGAGGGCGCTTCGGTGCCGTTGGGGACGCAGGAATGGCCGGCCCGCAGGGTGTCGGTCGCGGGCGTTGAGCTGCTGGTCAGGGACACGCCGGGGGCGGCGAAGGACCTGCCGCCGGCTTTGTACGTCCACGGACTCGGTGGCTCGTCGCTGAACTGGACCGCACTCGGGCTGTTGCTCAACGACACGGTGCGCGGTCTCGCGCCGGACCTGCCCGGTTTCGGGCAGACGCCGCGGCTGCAGGGAATCGGTGGGATCCGGCAGCAGGCGGCCTTGCTCGCGCAGCTGATGGACCAGGAGTTCGACCAGCCGGCCCACGTGTTCGGTAACTCGATGGGTGGCGCGGCGGCGGTCGCATTGGCGGCGCTCCGACCGGATCGGGTCGCTTCGCTGACCTTGGTCTCACCGGCGTTGCCGCATCCGCGGCCGTCGGCGATCGCGGTCTGGTTCACCGCACTGGCCACTCCACGGCTGGGCAGGGCGGTGCTGGACCGGACCAAGAGGATCCCGTTCGACCGGCGGCTGGAGGCCGGGCTGTCGATGGTTTTCGGCGATCCTCGTGCGCTCCCGCCGGAGATCCGGACCATCTACGAGAATGAGCTGCACCGGCGCGACGAGCAGCCGTGGGGAGCCCAGGCGACCCTCGACGGCGCCCGCAGCATCCTGCTCTCGTACCTCGCTCCGCCGCGCCGCTCGCTCTGGGCCGACGCGGCCAAGATCCAAGTCCCGGTGCAGCTGATCTACGGCGGCAAGGACCGCCTGGTCGACGCACGGATCCGGACCAAGGCCCAGCGGGCGTTCCCGAACGCACGACTTCTCTACCTGCCGCAGTCCGGCCATGTCGCCCAGATGGAGCATCCGGAACTGGTCGAGAAAGCGTTCCGCCAGCTGGTCGCGTGATCAGTTGGCAACGAACCTGCGATCCAATCGCGCGCAAGCGCGGCGGCAGACAAGGCAGCATCGTCGGCAGCGACTGACCTGTTAACAGTTCGGTGGGGGAGTTGGCACCTACCCAGGTAGCCACTTGTGAGGCCCAGGTCATCCGGGGGGATGATCTTGTGCCGGGTTCCGTGAATCCGACAACCCGCTAGCTGTGCCAGGAGTCAGTGGCTTTGATCTGTCTGCTGACGAAAGGATCGTTGTGCGGGTATTCGGAAGACTGGGGCTTGCAGTCGTGCTGCTCGGCGGCGCACTGCTCGGACCCGCCACCCAGGCTCACGCCGAGAACACTCCACCCCCGGGCCGGAACTGGTCGGTGAAGCCAGTTGCCGGGGGCTACGAACTGAAACTGCGGCTGGACGCGCCCGCGCCGCTGCGCGACGCGTTGCCGATGATCGCCATCGACGGGAAGCCGGTGGGCGTCGCGACGACGTCACCGGATCAGCGAACCGCCACCGTGGTGAGTTCCGACCCGGCGCTGGCGAATGCCAAGGACGTCCAGCTCATCTGGTCGACCGACGGTATTACTGATGCCAAGGACACCAAGCGCAGCCGGGCCAAGGCCGGCCCGACCGACGCCGATTGGCTGAAGGCGCCGAAGGGTCCGCTACTGTCCGCGGATCCCGGTGCCGCCGGCAAATATGCGGTCGAGACCTCGGAGTACAACCTCGGTGACGAGGCTGTCTATCTGCCCGGCCTGAAGCACAAGTCCGAAGTACGGGGCAAGGTCTATGCGCCGAAGGGCGCGCCGGGTGCGCGGCCGCTGGTGATCTTCCTGCACGGCCGGCACTCGGTCTGTTACGGCGAGGCGACCGAGCCGTCGGACAAGCCGTGGCCGTGCGCGCCCGGCGAGAAGCCGATCCCGAGCTATCAGGGGTACGACGGTCCGGCCAAGGCGCTCGCGAGCAACGGCTACCAGGTCGTCTCGATCAGTGCCAACGCGATCAATGGCTGGGACAGCGATGTCGTCGACACCGGTGCGCAGGCGCGGGCCGAGCTGATCCTGGACCATCTGGACCTGTGGAAGAAGTGGTCCACGCTCGGTGGTGGCCCGTTCGGATCGAAGTTCGTCGGCAAGGTCGACCTGACCACTGTCGGCCTGATGGGTCACTCCCGGGGCGGCGAAGGCGTCGCGCGTGCCGCAGTACTGAATGCCGATCGGGGCGGGAAGTACGGGATCCGCGCGGTGCTGCCGCTGGCGCCGACCGACTTCGCCCGGGCCACGCTGCCCGGCGTCGCGATGAGCGTCATCCTGCCGTACTGCGACGGCGACGTCTCCGACCTGCAGGGGCAGAAGTTCTACGACGACACCCGGTACTCCGTGAACGGCGACACCGCACCGCGGTCGACCGTGACGGTGCTCGGCGCGAACCACAACTTCTTCAACACCGAGTGGACCCCGGGCCAGTCCGTGGCGCCATCGGACGACGACTGGTACGGCGACGCGAACGACAAGACGTCACCGTGCGGCGCGAAGTACGCGGGCCGGTTGACGCCGAAGCAGCAGCAGGCCGTCGGTACGGCGTACGTGGCAGGCTTCTTCCGGTTGCAGCTCGGGCACGAGAAGCAGTTCTTCGGGCTGCTCGACGGATCGAACAGCAGGGCGGCCTCGGCGGGCAACTCCGTCGTACGGGTTGTTGCTCAGGCTCCTGCCGGTAGCCGGCGGGATCTGAACCACTTCGACAAGGCGCTGCCCTATGGAGCTGTCAGTGGAAGCGCCAAGGCAGTTGTTTGTGCGGGTGTCGATGCGCCGGCCGGTCGCGCGGCGGCTGCCACGCCCAAGTGTGTGAAGAGCGAGGACGGTTCGCAGTCGCCGCATTGGGTCGAGGCCTACCTCGCGGCGAAGACGCCGACCACCGCGGTCACCAAGCTGACCTGGACCGGCAAGAACGGCGTCGTGCGGGTGCCGCTGACCGCGGCCCAGCGCGACGTACGCCGGTACGCCGCCCTCTCGTTCCGCGCGGCGCCGGACCCGGCGGGTGCGCCTCGTACGGACCTGAGCATCCGGGTCGTGGACGGTAAGGGGCACGCGGTCTCGATCCCGGCATCGACACTGGGCGACGCGCTGGTGCGCATGCCCGGATCGAACGACAGCGGGCTGCCGAAGAACCTGCTGCGCACGGTGCGGATCCCGGTCTCCTCGCTGAAGGGGATCGACCTACGCGACGTACGGGCGGTCGAGCTGCGGACCGACCGGACTGCTACCGGATCCGTGTTCGTGAGCGATCTGGCGTTCTCGAAGCCGGATCTGGGGAGGTCGGCGCCGTCGCGGCTGCCGCAGTTGTCGGCGTCGAGCATCGGGAAGATCCCCGAGGGCGACAGTGGCAGCAAGACGGTGAACTTCTGGGTGACGCTGTCTCGGCCTTCGCCGCGTCCGGTGAGCGTGTACGCCGAGACGAACGGCAACCTGAGCAGTTCGGTGAGTGAGATCGCCGAGCACCTGGTGTTCAAGCCGGGGGAGACGCGGAAGAAGGTCCCGGTGACGATCACCGGCAACAAGCGGGACAGCGACGATGCCGAGTTCAGCCTGGTGCTGTCCGCGCCGACGGAAGGGCTGCTGGCGCGGTCGTTCGGCGACGGCATTGTGGTCGACGACGATCCGACGCCGACGATGACGGTCGGGCCGGGGACTGCTGCCGAGAACGCCGGCACGATCAAGTTCCCGATCAAGCTGTCGTCGCCGAGTGACAACTACGTCTTCGTCTCCGGCACGCTGAAGAGCGGGACCGCAGTACTCGGCAAGGACTTCCGCAGCCCGTACGACGACGGCAGCGAGCCGCAACCGGTCGACTACATCGACGGCTCGGTCGAACCCGGCCAGACCAGCGGCACACTCGAGGTCACCCTCCTCGACGACAAGCTCAAAGAGTCGCCGGAAACCTTCACCGTCAATCTCACCGAGGCCGGCGGCGGCGAAATCAACCTCCCCCTCAACCTCACCGGCACCATCACCGACAACGACTGACCACCCCCAACCCAGCAGCCCCGAAGACTCCCACTCCGGGGCTGCTGCATTTCCGCACCGCACCGCACGCACGCGCGCACCGCGCCGCACGCGCGCCGCGCGGTGCCC